>JAGVSZ010000021.1 GCA_019137045.1 Betaproteobacteria bacterium | reverse complement strand
CGGCCGGTCCCGACGCGCTTCCGGGGTGCGGCGCGCGATATTGCGCGTCGCTCACTTTTTCCAGCCAGTCGACGACCTCGCCGCCGACGTGCTCCTGGACGGCGAGGTGCGTCATCGCGCTGTCCGGCGCCGCGCCGTGCCAGTGCTTCACCCCTGGGGGGATCCATACGACATCGCCTGCCCGGATCTCCTCGATCGGGCCGCCCCGGCGCTGCACCCGCCCGACGCCGGCCGTGACGACGAGAGTCTGGCCGAGCGGATGCGTGTGCCAGGCGCTGCGCGCGCCCGGCTGAAAGGTGACGTAGGCGCCGGAGGCGCGCGCCGGCTCGCGCGCCGGGAACAGCGGATCGACCCGAACCGAACCAGTGAAGTTCTCTTCCGGTCCGGTGCGGGAAGGCTGAGCGCCGCTGCGCGCGATCGTCAGATCGGCCTGGGCGAACGCCGAAGCGGCCATGGAGAGTGACACGAGCACCGCCGCGAGGAGCCTCATCTGCCTCCTTTCACTCGGCCCCGAGGGAAGCCATGTCGATGGCGAAGCGGTACTTCACGTCCGCCTTGACGAGCCTGTCCCAGGCCTCGTTGACCTTCTGGACCGGGATGACTTCGACGTCGGCCGTGATGCCATGCTGCCCGCAGAAGTCGAGCATCTCCTGGGTCTGCGGGATGCCGCCGATGTTGGAGCCGGAAACGCTGCGGTTTCCGAAGATCAGCGCGAACGACGAGAGCGCCAGGGGCTTCGGCGGCGCACCGACGAGCGTGAGGTTCCCTTCGAGCCGCAGCAGGTTGAGGTACTGGTTGATGTCGTGATCGGCCGCGACCGTGTCGAGGATGAAGTCGAAGGACCCGGCGTGCTTCTTCATCTCGTCGGCGTTGCGCGACACGACGACCTCGTGGGCGCCCAGCCGCTGAGCGTCTTCGGTCTTGCTTGGCGAGGTGGTGAAGACAACGACGTGGGCGCCGAACGCCCGGGCGAGCTTGGTCCCCATGTGGCCCAGCCCGCCCAGGCCGACGATGCCCACCTTCTTGCCCTTGCCCACGCCGAAGCGGCGCAGCGGCGAGTAGGTCGTGATCCCAGCGCACAGGAGCGGGGCGGCGCCGGCGGGGTTCAGGTTCGACGGGACGCGCAGGACGAAGCGCTCATCGACCACGATGCTGTCGGAGTAGCCGCCGAAGGTCACCGGAGCGGTTCCGTGCCTGTCGACCGAGCCGAAGGTGAGCGTCAGGTTCGGGCAGAAGTTCTCGAGCCCCGCCTGGCAGTTCGGGCAGGTGTGGTCGGAATCGACTAGGCAGCCGACCGCGACCAGGTCACCGACCTTGTGCCGCGCGACGCCCGGGCCGACCTTCGCCACGCGCCCCACGATTTCGTGGCCCGGCACGCACGGGTACGCCGCGGGCAGGACGTCGCGCCACTCGTTGCGGGCGTAGTGCAGGTCGGAGTGACAGATGCCGCAGAAGAGGATCTCGATCCGCACGTCGCGCGCCGTGGGCTCGCGCCGCCGGATCGTCGTCCGTGCGAGGGGCGAGGTCGCGGCGGCGGCCGCGTAAGCCTTCGCGTTGTAGCCGGATGTCGTCATTTCGGTGCCTCCCTCGCGAGCAGCGCGACGTTGATGCGTTGGCCCCAATTGGGCCCAACTCGTCACTGCGAACAGAGTAGTCGCTGATCGGTCCGGTGATTAGAGGGGATAATCCGCATGGACTCATTAGAAGGACTACTGAATGCGCCGCGAGAACGTCAGCGACCTCCTAGCCTTTCTAGCTGTCGCGCGGGAGCGGAGCTTCACCAAGGCGGCCGCGAAGCTCGGGGTTTCGCAATCCGCGCTGAGCCAGACCATTCGCGGGCTGGAGTCGAGGCTGGGCCTCCGGCTGCTGACCCGCACGACGCGGAGTGTCGCGGCCACCGTGGCAGGCGAACGCGTTCTGGCGACCGTGGGCTCTCGCTTCGAGGAGATCGAGGCCGAGTTGGACGCCTTAAGCGAGCTGCGCGAGAAGCCCGCCGGCACCATTCGCATCACGGCCGGCGAGCACGCGGCGTACACGGCCATCTCGCCCGCCTTGATGAAGCTCCTGCCGAGTTACCCCGATATCAAAGTCGAGGTCAGCGTCGACTATGGATTCACCGATATCGTCGCGCAGCGCTACGACGCGGGCGTTCGTCTTGGAGAACAGGTCGCGAAGGACATGATCGCCGTGCGCATCGGGCCCGATATGCGGATGGCCGTCGTGGGCTCCCCGGCGTATTTCGAGAAGCGACGCTCACCGAAGAAGCCGCAGGACCTGACCGAGCACAACTGCATCAATCTCCGCATGCCGACCCATGGTGGCCTGTACGCATGGGAGTTCGAGAAGGGTAAGCGCGAGCTGAAGGTGCGAGTGGACGGGCAGCTCGTCTTCAACACGCTCAGGCAGCGCGTGGATGCAGCATTGGCCGGCCTCGGCCTGGCGTACATGCCCGAGGACACGGCGCAGCCGCACGTCGCCCGCGGAAGCCTCATTCGAGTACTCGAGGATTGGTGCGCGCCTTTCTCCGGATACCACCTCTATTACCCGAGCCGCCGACAGTCATCGCCGGCCTTCGCCCTGCTGGTCGAGGCGCTGCGCTACCGGAGTTGAACCGCAGCGAGCGCGTCGGCGAGCCGCTCGATCGCGCTCACCTCGATCCCGGGAATCGGCTGCTTTGGCGCGTTCGCCCTCGGCACGAGCGCCCGCCGAAACCCGAGCTTCGCCGCCTCGCGCAGCCGTTCCTGGCCGCGCGGCGCGGGGCGCACCTCCCCGGCCAGCCCGACCTCGCCGAACACCACCAGCTTGTCGGGCAGCGGGCGGGCACGCAGGCTCGAGGCGACGGCGAGCAGGACGGCGAGATCCGCCGCCGGCTCGCCGATCCGCACCCCGCCGACCGCGTTGACGAACACGTCCTGGTCGTGACACGCGACGCCACCGTGCCGATGCAGGACTGCGAGCAGCATCGCGAGCCGCCCCTGATCGAGGCCCTGCGCGAGGCGCCGCGGGTTCATCCCCGCCGCTCCGTCCACCAGCGCCTGCACCTCGACGAGCAGCGGCCGCGTGCCCTCGTTCGTGACGAGGATGCACGAGCCGGGCACCGGCTCCCGGTGCTGCGACAGGAACAGCGCCGACGGGTTGCTCACGCCGCGCAGCCCCTTCTCGGTCATAGCGAACACGCCCAGCTCGTTGACCGGGCCGAAGCGGTTCTTGAACGCGCGTATCAGCCGGAAGCTGGAGTTCGGGTCGCCTTCGAAGTAGAGCACCGTGTCGACGATGTGCTCGAGCACGCGCGGCCCGGCGAGCGCACCCTCCTTGGTGACGTGGCCGACGAAGACGAGCGCGATCCCGTGCGCCTTCGCCACCCGCGTCAGCTGCGCCGCGCACTCGCGCACCTGCGCCACCGACCCGGGCGCCGAGGCGAGCGCCTCCGAATAGAGCGTCTGGATCGAATCCACCACCGCGATCTCCGGCTTCTCGGCCTCGAGCGTCGCGGCGATGCGCTCGAGCTGGATCTCGGCCAGGAGCTTCACGTCGGCGGCGTCGACCTGCAGCCGCTGCGCGCGCAGCGCGGTCTGCTCCGCGGACTCCTCCCCCGTCACGTAGATCGACTTGCGCGCCGAGCTCATCCACGCGAGCGCCTGAAGGAGCAGCGTCGACTTGCCGATGCCGGGATCGCCGCCGATCAACACCACCTGCCCGGCCACCAGCCCGCCGCCGAGCGCCCGGTCGAACTCGCTCACGCCGGTCGGCATGCGCACCGACTCCTTCGCGGTCACACGGGCGAGCGAGGTGAG
>JAGVSZ010000389.1 GCA_019137045.1 Betaproteobacteria bacterium | reverse complement strand
CCGTTCGCCGCCGAGCACGCGCTCGGCGGCCCGCGCGGCGGCGCCACGCCCGCGGACCTGCTGTGCGCGGCGCTCGCCGCGTCGCAGTACTCGGCGCTCCGGCTCGCCGCGGCCCGCCACGGCGTGCGCATCGCGTCGCTCGGCGTCGAGGTGACCAGCGCGGTGGACGTGCGCGGCGCGCTCGGAGCGGAGGACGACGTCCCGGTCGGCTTCCAGGCGCTGCACAGCACGGTCCGGATCGAGACCGCGCCCGACACCAGCGCGCAGGCGCTCCGGCAGGTGCTCGCCGACGCCGACCGCGCCTGCATCGTGCTCGCCACGCTGCGGCGCGCGCTGCCCGTCTACGTCCGCATCCAGCACCAGACGCCCGCGCCGCTGGCGCTCGCCGCCTGACGAGGAGAACGCAATGGAACGCAAGCTCTGGACCGAACCCTACGACGCGCGCCTCGTCGCCGCGGGCCTGACCATCCGGCGCGACGAGGTGGTGGGCCTGCGCAACGCCCGCGGCGCGCTCGTCTTCGTCGAGTCGGGCACCGCGTGGATCACGCAGGAGCGCGACCGCCGCGACCTGCTCGTGCCCGCCGGCGGAACGTTCCGGCTCGACCGGGACGGCGTCGCGCTCGTGGGCGCCCACCGCGCCGCGACGGTCACGATCAGCGTCCCGCTGGGCCACCCCGTGCCCGAGCTGTACCGCCCGGGCGCCGCAGCCGCACCGCGTGCGCGGCGGGGGCATCCGCTCGTGCGGCGGATGTGGGCGATCGTCCTCCGGTCGTACCGGCGCCACGCCCGGCCGCGCCCGTGGGAAATCCGCCTGCCGCTCGCGCGGGCGCACGGTGCCACGCGCCTGCCGCTGCTCGATCCGGCCGGCCCGGGCCCGCGCGTCCCGCACGACCCGGCCTCAGGGCTGCGCGCCGCCATCGCGCTCGACGCGTCCCGCGCCGCCTGAGGTCTGCCCGACTCGAGGAGAACGACAGTGAACTTCGCAAACGTCCTGATGCACTTCGGCACGCGGCTCGACGACCGCCAGGTCGACGAGGTTCGCGCCGCCCTGTCGCGGCTCGCCGGCGTCGCGCGCGTCGCGCCCGGCCGCAAGCTCCGCCAGGTCCTGCTCGTCGACTACGACCCGCGCGTCGTGAGCGCCCAGGCGCTGGTCGCCGTCGCGCGCCACCGCGGCTACGCCGCGCAGCTCGTCGGGATGTGACCCCGGCGCAGCCGCCAAATCCACCACATAGGAGATCCGCCATGCAACGAGCCGTCCAGCCGCTCACCGAAACCAGGCGCTACGCCAAGGCCATCGACGCGTCGAAGCGCATGCGCTTCGACATCGACCGGGACGTCATCCGCGGCCGCGCGTTCGACTTCACCAAGAAGTTCCTGCCCGACGGCCTGTCGAAGGCCGGCGAGCTCGCGTTCCTGAGCGAGCGCGAGAAGCGGCTCGTCAGCCAGATCCAGGGGCGCAGCTACGCCAACATCTTCGGCCTGGTCGAGCGCTTCATCGCGGCGAAGGTGCTGGAGGTGAGCCGCGAGCACTGGTTCGGCGACCAGGTCGCGCTCGAGGCGCTGGTGCGCTTCACCGACGAGGAGATCAAGCACCAGGAGATGTTCCGCCGCATCGAGCGGATGATCGCCGCGGGCATGCCCGAGGGCTACACCTTCCTGCCCGATCCGAACGCGGTCGCGCAGGCGGTGCTCGGCAAGTCGACCTGGGCGGTGCTCGCCCTCATCTGCCACATCGAGCTCTTCGTGCTCGCGCACTACCGCGAGTCGATCGACCCGGACGCGCACCTGTCGGCGCTGTGGAAGGACGTGTTCCTGCACCACTGGCGCGAGGAATCGCAGCACGCGCTCCTCGACGAGATGGAGTGGGCGCGGGAAGACGCGCGGCTCTCCCCCGAGGGGCGCGACCACGCGGTCTCCGAGCTGATCGAGCTGGTCGGAGCGGTCGACGGGATCCTGCAGATGCAAGCGGCCGCGGACGCGGACTACTTCCTGCGCATCTGCGGGCGGACGTTCGTGCGCGAGGAGGCGCAGCGCATCCGCGCCACGTTCCTCGCCGCGTACCGCTGGCAGTACATCCTCTCCGGCGTGCAGGGGCGCTTCGGCGAAGTGCTCGGCCGCATGATCACCCCGGCGCAGTTCGAGCGCGTCGCGGCGGCGCTCGCGCCGATCGCGGGGTGAGGCAGGGGCGGAGCCGGAGCGCGCGATGCTCGCTACCTTCTCCCCGCACAGGGCGCGCCTGCCCGACGGTCGCGCGGTCGTGATCCGCCCCGCGCGGCCGGCCGACGCGGCGGCGGTCCAGGCGTTCGTGCGCTGGCTCTCCCCGCTCGCGCGGCGGCGGCGCTTCCTCGGCGCGCTGCGCGAGCTCTCGCCCGCCCAGCTCGATCGCCTGACGCGCGTCGAGGATCCGCGCGAGCTCACCCTGCTCGCGCTGGCCGGGGACGGCGCGGACGCGACCGTCGTGGCGATGGCGCAGTACGCCCTCGACGACCCGTCGTCGGCCGAGTTCGCGCTGGTCGTCGCCGACGCGTGGCAGGGACAGGGGCTGGGCGTGCGCCTGCTCGAGCGCATGCTCGCGCGCGCCACGGCCGCGGGCGTGCGGAAGATGGGCGGGATCGTGCTCGCCGACAACGCGCCCATGCGCGCGCTCGCCCGCAGGCTCGGGTTCGACTCCGCACCCGACCGCGATCCCCTGCTCGTGCGCGTGGAGAAGGACCTGCCGGCGCGCGCGCCGGGCGCGGCGCCGCTCGCGCTGCGCGTGCGCTCGCTGCGGTGGTGGTACTGGCTCGCGACGGCGCTGCTGCTCGCCGCCGCGCTCCTCGGCTGGCCGGCGGGCCTGCCGGTGACCATGGGCTTCGTGGCCGTGCAGGCCGCGCACTACGTCGCGCGCGAGGGCGCGCTGCACGCGTTCCCGGCGCAGACCCGCGTCGCCTTCCTCGGGCTGCTCGCGGCCGGCACCTGGCCGCCGCTCGCGTTCCTGCACTGGCTGCAGCTCGCCGGCACCTGCGCGTCGGTCGCGTTCGACTACTGCCTGCTCGCGCGCGCGGTGTCGCTGCTGCCCTGGAACCGCACCGGACCGTTCGGCCTGCGGCGCGCCTGGCGGACCTTCGCGTCGCCGCCGCTGCGCGGCAGCGCGCTCGGCGCGGTGCGCTGAGGCGGACGGCGATGACATCGTCCGCGACGACGCGCGCCGCGCAATTGGACGCGCACGCATCGTGCGACCGCGCCCTCGGTCTCTTTCTGCGCGGGGCAGGCGACCCGCGCCCCGCGCTCGACCACGCGCTCGACCGCGATCCGGGCTGCGTCCCGGCGCTGCTGCTCCGCACCGGGATGGCGGTCGTCGCGAAGGAGCGCGCGACCCTCGTGGTGATCGACGAAGCAGTCGGGCGACTCGCCGCACCCGCGCTCCCGCTCGTCGAGCGCCAGCGCGGGCACGTGGCGGCGGCCTGCGCGTGGCGCGCGGGCGAGCACGCGCGCGCCGCTGCGATCTACGCCGGCCTCGTACGGCGCTGGCCGCACGACCTCCTCGCGCTGCGCCTCGCGCAGTCGTGCTACTTCCTGCTCGGCGACGCCCGGGCGCTGCACGAGGTCGCGGCCGGCGCGCTGCGCCACTGGCGCGAGGGGCTGCCCGGCTACGACTGCGCGCTCGCCTTCCACGCCTTCGGGCTCGAGGAGACGGGCGACCCGGCGCGCGCGGAGCGCGCGGGCCGGCGCGCGCTCGAGATCGAGCCGCGCAACGCGGTCGCCGTGCACGCGGTCGCGCACGCGCTCCACAGCGCGGGCGACGCGCACGCCGGC
>JAGVSZ010000070.1 GCA_019137045.1 Betaproteobacteria bacterium | reverse complement strand
ACGTCGAGGAGTCGATCCGCGCCAACCCGATCGACGGCGTCGTGCTGCTCTTCGGCTGCGACAAGACGACGCCGGCGCTGCTCATGGGCGCGGCGAGCTGCGACCTGCCCGCGATCGGCGTGTCGGGCGGCCCGATGCTGTCGGGGAAGTTCCGCGGCCAGGACATCGGCTCCGGCACCGGCGTGTGGCAGATGAGCGAGGACGTGCGCGCCGGCAAGATGCCGCTCGAGGATTTCTTCGAGGCCGAGTCGTGCATGCACCGCTCGCACGGCCACTGCATGACGATGGGGACCGCGTCCACCATGGCCTCCATGGTCGAGGCGCTCGGCATGGGCCTGCCCGGCAACGCCGCGATCCCCGCCGTGGACGCGCGCCGCAACGTGCTCGCGCGGATGGCGGGACGGCGCATCGTCGAGCAGGTGCGCGAGGACCAGCGCGTCTCGAAGGTGCTCACGCGCGCGGCGTTCGAGAACGCGATCATGGCGCTCGCCGCGATCGGCGGCTCGACCAACGCGGTGATCCACCTGCTCGCGATCGCGGGCCGGGTCGGCGTGCAGCTCAAGCTCGAGGACTTCGACCGCATCGGCAGCCGCCTGCCCTGCCTCGTCAACCTCCAGCCCTCGGGCAAGTACCTGATGGAGGATTTCTACTACGCGGGCGGGCTGCCGGTCGTGTTGCGCGAGTTGGCCGAAGCCGGCGTCCTGCGCGAGGACGCCCTGACGGTGAACGGCAGGACGATCGGGGACAACGTCGCTCGCGCCGAGTGCTACAACCGCGAGGTGATCTTCCCCTACGCGAAGCCGTTCAAGCCGGCCGCCGGCATCGCCGTGCTCAAGGGCAACCTCGCGCCCGACGGCGCGGTGATCAAGCCGTCGGCGGCCACGCCCGCGCTCCTCAAGCACCGCGGCCGTGCGGTCGTGTTCGAGGACATCGACGACTTCCACGCGCGCATCGACGACGAGAACCTCGACATCGACGAGACGTGCGTGATGGTGCTGAAGAACTGCGGCCCCAAGGGCTACCCGGGGATGGCCGAGACCGGCAACATGCCGCTCCCGCCGAAGGTGCTGCGCAAGGGCATCACCGACATGGTGCGCGTCTCGGACGCGCGCATGAGCGGCACCGCGTACGGCACGGTCGTGCTGCACAGCGCGCCGGAGGCCGCGGCGGGCGGCCCGCTCGCGTTCGTGCGCAACGGCGACACGATCGAGCTCGACGTCGAGCAGCGGCGCCTGCACCTCGAGGTCTCCGAAGCGGAGCTCGCGCAGCGCAAGAGCGAGTGGAAGGGCCCGCCGCAGCATCTCGGGCGCGGGTACTACAAGCTCTACGTCGACCACGTGACGCAGGCCAATCGCGGCGCCGACTTCGACTTCCTGGTCGGCAGGAGCGGCGCGGCGGTCCCGCGGGACAACCACTAGCCGCGCGGGCGCTCAAACGCGCGCTGCGACCGGCGCGTCCTCGAGCGAGGGCTCGGGCTTCGCGTCCACCCGCAGCTCGTCCAGCGGCGGCTCCGCCGGCAGCTCGATCGCGGTCTCGCTCGGCGGCAGCTCGTGCGCGAGGAACCCTCCCGACTGGTGCCGCCAGAGCCGCGCGTAGTGTCCGCCGAGCCGCAGCAGCGCGTCGTGCGCCCCCTCCTCGACGACGCGGCCCGCGTCGAGCACGATCAGGCGGTCCATGCGCGCGATGGTCGACAGCCGGTGGGCGATCGCGATCACCGTCTTGCCTTCCATCAGCCCGAGCAGCTGCTCCTGGATCGCGAGCTCGACCTCGCTGTCGAGCGCCGCGGTGGCCTCGTCGAGCACGAGCAGCGGCGCGTCCTTCAGGATCACCCGCGCGAGCGCGATGCGCTGGCGCTGGCCCCCGGAGAGCTTCACGCCGCGCTCGCCGACGTGTGCCTCGTAGCCTCTGCGGCCGTGCCAGTCCTGGAGGCCGAGGATGAAGTCGTGCGCCTGGGCCTTGCGCGCCGCGCCCTCGACCTCCGCGTCGCTCGCGCGCGGCCGGCCGTAGCGGATGTTCGCGGCGATCGAGCGGTGCAGGAGGGAAGTGTCCTGCGTCACCATGCCGATCGCCGCGCGCAGGCTCTCCTGCGTCACTGCGCCGATGTCCTGCCCGTCGATCCGGATCACCCCGCGCTCCGGCTCGAAGAAGCGCAGCAGCAGGTTCACGAGCGTCGACTTGCCCGCGCCCGAGCGCCCGACCAGGCCGACGCGCTCGCCCGGCCGGATCGCGAGGCTCAGGCGGTCGATCACCGGCGCGCCGTCGGACCGCCCGTAGCTGAAGCTCACGTCGTCGAAGCGGATCTCGCCGCGCGTCACCTCGAGCGCGCGCGCGTCCGGGCGATCGCGCCCCCCGTGCGGCACGGCGATCGTCTGCATGCCTTCCTGGACCACGCCGATGTTCTCGAAGATCCCGGTCACCTCCCAGCTCACCCAGCCGGCGACGTTGGCGATCTGCCACGCGAGCGGCAGGGCGGTGGCGACCACGCCGGCGCCGACCGCGCCCTGCGCCCAGAGCCAGATGCCGATCGCCGCGGTCGCGCTGAGCAGCAGCGCGTTCATCACCGCGAGCGCGAACATGAACTGCGAGATGAGCTTCATGTGCGCCGCGATCGCGTTCTGGTGCTCGTCGATCACCTCGCGCACGTAGGCGTCCTCGTCGGCGAGCTTCGCGAACAGCTTCACGGTGAGGATGTTGGTGTAGCTGTCGACCACCCGCGCCATGACGTGCGAGCGCACCTCGGAGCTCGCGCGCGCGAGATCGCGCATGCGCGGCACGAAATGGCGCAGGAACACGACGTAGCCGGCGAACCACAGCAGCGTCGGCACCCCGAGCCGCCAGTCGGCGAGCGCCATGAGCACGAGCGCGCTCACGCCGTACACCGCGATGTACCAGACCGCGCGGATGCCGGCCATCACGCTCTCGCGCAGCGCGTTGGCGGTCTGCATGACCCGGTTCGCGATGCGCCCGGCGAAGTCGTTCTGGAAGAACGGCCAGCTCTGGCGCACGACGTGCCAGTGGCTCTGCCAGCGGATGAGGCTGGTCGCGCCCGGGATGATCGCGTTGTGCCGGATGGCGACGTCCGCGAGCAGCACCAGCGGCCGCGCGACCAGGACGAGCGCAACCATGCCGGCGAGGAGCGGCCACTGCGCCGCGAGCGCCGCCGTGCGGTCGGTCGCTTCCATGAGCGAGACGAGCTTGCCGATGAACACCGGGATGACCGTGTCGATCAGCGCCACCGCGAGGCTGGTCGCGAACATGAGCGCATACCAGCCCTTGGTCTGGCGCACGAAGTGCCAGTAGAAGGCGACGAGGCCGGGCGGCGGCGCGCCGGGGCCGGTGCTGGCGGTGCCGCGGATGCGCGACTGGAGATAGGTGAACAAGGGCGGGGGCCGGGGGTCGGTGCCGGTCGAGTTTAGCAAGGGGCGGAAGCGGACCGCGCGCGCCATCCCGCGTCGCCGCGCCGCCGGAGCTGGCAGCCTGCGCGCCCGGTGCGCGTTGGGGTATCTTCCCGGGCGCCGGCATACGCACGCGCCGCACGGCGGCGCGAACCGAACCCGATGAAGCCCAGGCGCACCATGCTCCTCGTCCTCGCCCTCTTCGTCATCCCGCTCGCGATCAGCGTCGCGACGCACGAGCCGGCGGCCGCGACCTGGCAGGACGCCTCGCGCGCCCCGACCGGTCTCGCGCCCGACCCCGCGGCTGTGCGCGAGCCGGTCGTCCAGGTGTACGCCGCCGACGCATACACGCGCTACGACGTCATCTTCTGGGGCGGGCCGCCGCACGTCCGGCTGAACGCCGCCGCACCCGACGCCCTGTGGTTCGGGAGCCGGCCCGACCTGCTCGTCGACCGGCGCGGCGAGGGCGTGGAAGCGCTGATCGACCGCATCGAGGCGGCGGTGCAGCGCTACCCGTTCAACGACACGTACCGGACCTGGCCGGGCCCGAACAGCAACACCTTCGTCGCGCACATCGGCCGCAGCGTCCCGGAGCTGGGCCTCGACCTGCCGGCGAACGCGATCGGCAAGGACTACCAGCCGCTGTCCGCGGCGCTCGGCGCCGCGCCGAGCGGGACGGGCGTGCAGCTGTCGCTGTTCGGCCTGCTCGGCGTCATCGTCGCGCCCGAGGAGGGGATCGAGGTCAACGTCCTCGGCCTCTCGCTCGGGCTCGACATCGCCGAACCCGCGCTGCGGCTGCCCGGGCTCGGGCGCGTCGGCGTCCAGGAAGCGGCGCGCTGAGCGATGGCCCGGCGCGCCCGCTGCGGCCCCGCGATCGTCGCCGCGCTGCTCGCCGCGGCGTGCAGCCAGCCGGCCGCGCCGCCGCCGGAGCCGACGCATACACGCGCTACGACGTCATCTTCTGGGGCGGGCCGCCGCACGTCCGGCTGAACGCCGCCGCACCCGACGCCCTGTGGTTCGGGAGCCGGCCCGACCT
>JAGVSZ010000001.1 GCA_019137045.1 Betaproteobacteria bacterium | reverse complement strand
GTCGCTCGGGGTGCAGTACTCCTACAAGTTCTGAGCGCCTCGGCGGCACCGGAAGCCCCGCCGCGCGCGGGGCTTTTTCTTTGCCGCGCCTGGGCTAGCATCGGGGTTCGACCGACGGAACGGCGCATGAAGGGCATCCCGATCAACGACCCCGGCGCGCTCAGGAACGAGCTCGCCAAGTACAAGCGCGGCAAGAAGCTGGACATCCGCCAGTTCAACCAGGCGGCGCGGCTCGCCTGGCTCGGGCGCGCGGTGCTGTCGCCGCTCGACCCCGAGGACCCCGACTGCAAGGCGTGGCTGCTCTACCTGCAGCGGCCCGAGGGCCTCGCCGAGCACTGCCTCGTGGTGGACGAGGACCTGCTGCAGTTCATCCACGTCCTGGACGCGGAGCAGGGGGCGCACCTCGTGGCCATCCTGGGCGAAGGCGTCAAGGCGCGAGCCGGAGAGCTGGAGGCGCTGAACCGGCGCGACTTCTACCTCGACCGCTACTTCGACCCGGAGAAGGGCAAGGGGTGAGACCTGCCCGCTGGATCGACGTCGGCCGCGCCGATCCGGTCGCGTTCCACGCGACGTACGCCGGGCTCGCCGCGGCGCTCGGGGCGGAGGGCGCGCCGATCGTCGTCTGGGGCCGCGTCGCCGCGCACGTGTGCCTCGGCCAGAGCCAGGGCCGCTGCGAGCTCGACGGCGGAGTGGGCGTGCCGGTGGTGCGCCGCCCGCTCGGCGGTGGCGCGGTGTGGGTCGACGAGCACCAGCTGAGCTACGCGCTCGTCGCGCCGCTCGCGGCCGCGCCGCGCCGCCACGAGGACTGGTACGCGTGGGCACTCGCGCCGGCGGTCGCGACCTTCCGCGCCTTCGGGCTCGCGGTCGCGCGCCGCGACGAGGACCTCTGGCTCGCGGAGCGCAAGATCGCGGGGAGCGGCGCGGCGACGATCGGCGCGGCCGCCGTCGTGGCCTCCAGCTTTCTCCTGCGCTTCCCGCACGCGCGGTTCGCCGCGAGCGTCGCGGCGCCGGACCCGGGCTACCGCGCCGCGCTCAACGATGCGCTCGGCGCGGCGCTGACCGACTGGGCGACCCACGCCGCGCCGCCCGGCGAGCATGCGCTGGCGAGCGTCTTTCGCGCTGCCCTGCGCGCGACGCTCGGCTGGGAGGCTGCGCCGTCCACCGTCGCGCCCGGTGAGGATGGCGAGATCGATGCGTGGCGCGAGGAGCTCGCCGCGCCGATCGAGCAAGGACGCCCGCGCGTCGAGCGCGGAATCAAGCTGAACGCCGCGCTTCGGCTCGTGCGCGACGCGCGCACCGGCGAGGCGCGCGTCGAGCGCATGCGGGCCTGATGGCCGCGCCGACGATCGAGTCGCGGCGCCGGCCGCGGTTCATCCTCCTGTCGGGTGACGAATCCCTCGCGGCGAGTCTCACGGCGGCCCTGCCGGAGGGCTGGTCGATGACCCGCGCCGGGGACGTCGAGGCCCTGGGCGGGTTCGAGGAGATCCTCCAGCATCGCTTCCTCTTCCTCGACCTCGACGACGCCGCGATCGATCCGGCGGCGGCGCTCGGAGCCCTGCGGCGCGACCTCATGCTGAACATCCCGGTCCTCTGCCTGGGCGGGTCGAAGGCGCAGCGCGACGCCGCCCGTCGCGCACGCGCCGACCGCTTCTTCGAGCGCGCCGACGCGGTCGAGCGCATGCGGCAGTTCTGCGCGCAGTACGGCTGGGGCGGATAGCGTCGTTGCCCGGCATCAGGCCGCCTGATCGGAGGGTCATTTAACATAGATCAAATTCAAGCGGCGCAACGCGCCTAGGCTGACGGACACCACAGGAGGCGGGCATGCCCTACGAGATCCAGGCGCATCCGGACCGGCTCGAGGTCGCGATCGACGGCCCGCGCGCGGAGCTCGAGTCCTTTCTCGACCTGCTCCAGGTCTGCACGAAAGCCGACGGCGGCTGCCCCGCCTTGCGCTGCGGCAAGGTCGAGACCACGGTGCCGGCCGGCGGCGAGGGCCCCATCCGCATCCAGGTGGTGCCGTTCCCCGGCGTCCGCATCGATCCCCGCGTCATCGAGCGCTGCCTCGACTTCACGCTCGGCTGCGGCGCGCGGCGCGGCATCCGGGCGTGCGGCAGCGACTGAGGGCGGCGTCCTGCGCGGCCGACGGCGGCAGCGCTACGCGTCGAGCGGGAACGCGACTTCGACCGTCACCCCGCGGCCGTCCGGACGGTTGCGCGCGGCGGCCCGTCCGCCGTGGAACTCCGCGATGAGCCGCACGATGAAGAGGCCGAGCCCGAGGTGCGGCTCGCTGCGCGGGCGCTCCGTCGCGGTTGCGGCCCGCACCGAGACCATCGACTCGAAGAGCTGGCCCGCCATCGCCGCGGGCAACCCCGGCCCGACGTTGGAGACCGTGAGCCGCGCCCAGTCCCACTCGACTTCGACCGCGATCTCGATCGGCTCGCCCGGCGCCGAGAATTCGCGCGCGTTGTCGGCCAGCTTGTCGAGCAGCTGGGCGACGAGGTCGGGCGCGCCCGTCAGCTCGACCGGGCCCGCGGGCAGCCGCAGCTCGAACCGCTGCTGCGGGAACGCGGTCCGGTAGCCGGCCACGCACCCGGACACCACGCGCGCAAGGTCGAAGCGCTCGCGCTCGGTGCCCTTGAGCGTCTCGGCGAGCCGGCGCGCCTCGCTCATGCGCGTCAGGATCGCGTTCAGCCGGCGCACCCCTTCCTCCGCGCGCTGCACGTAGACCTGCGCGTCCGCGCCGGCCGGCGCGCTGCGCAGGTTGTCCAGCGACGAGCTCACCACCGCGATCGGCGTGCGCAGCTCGTGCGAGAGCCGGTCGGCCATGCGCTCGAGGTAGTCGTTGTACTCCGCGAGCCGGTCGAGCACCGTGGCGAAGCTGCGCGAGAGATCGCCGATCTCGTCGCGGTCGCGCTCGGCCCGGAAGGCGCGGTGCACGCGGCCGCGCGCGTCGATCGCCTGCTCCGCCTCGTCGCGCAGGCGCCCCAGCCGGCGCGCGAGGCGCGAGGCGAACAGGAACAGCACGAGCGCGCCGAGGACGAACACCGCCAGCGTCGTCGTGAGCAGCTGCTCGAACGCGCGGTTGCGCAGGCTCAGCACGCGGTTGGTGGACTCCTCCACCACCACCGCGCCGATCACCTCGGGGCCGTTCCAGATCGGATGCGCGGCGGCGAGGATCACCGCGCGCTTGTCGGCGGTCTCGCGCCAGCGCGTGGCGGGCACGCCGGTGAGCGCGTTGTCGACCGCGCGTCCGCCGGAGAGCACCTCCTCGGGCAGCGCGTCGTCGAAATCCTCGCGCGGGCGCTCGAGGAGCAGGGCGAACAGCGGCCCGAGCACCGCCTCCCGGATGCGGTCCCACAGGTCGCGCTCGGCCGCCGGGCGGGGATCCGGGCGCAGGCTGCCCTCGAACACCAGCAGGCGCCGGTCCTGGTCGATCACCCAGATGCGCGAGCCGGCGCGCCGCAGCCCGCGGATGATGAGCTCGATCTCCTGCGTCGCGGCGACCGTCGTGCCGCGCGGGTGCGCCGCGTCGCGCGCCTCCGCGTCCACGCGCCGCTCGAGGAGCCGCGGCCGGTCGTGCAGGGCGGTGGCCACCGCGCGCGCGGTCGCGATCACCGACTGCTCCTGGGCGGCCTGCAGGACGCGCTCGATCTCGCGTACGTAGCCGTAGCCGACGAACGGGATCGCGAGCAGCACGAGGGAGGCGAGGAGCGCGCGCGCGCGGATGCTCAACCCGGCGCGCGCCGGCCGCGGCGCGGCGCCGCCGACGCCCGGGCCCGGCGCGCTCAAGCCGCCCCCGGCGCC
>JAGVSZ010000359.1 GCA_019137045.1 Betaproteobacteria bacterium | reverse complement strand
GCGGCGGGAGCGGCCGCGGGAGCCGGGGCGGGCGCGGCGGTCGCCGCGGGCTTGGCCGGCTCTTCCTTGCCGCAGGCGGCGAGCGCGGCCGCGGCAACGGCCGCGACGAGCATGGTCTTCTTCATCGATCTTCCTTTGCGAGGTGGGAGAGGGGGCCCCGGACGGCATGGCATTCGACACGCGCCACGCTGACGGCCGGGTACCCGAGGAATCAGAACGCGGCGCGCCGCCAGCCGGTTGACCGCAGGCGGCGCGAGCGTGCGCCGCAGGCGCCTACAGCCCGAGCGTCGTCGCCGAGACCGCCGGCACCGAGCTCTGCCAGATCTCGTCGAAGCGCTCGCGCATCAGGTGCACCTCCCTGCGGTCGCTCAGCGCGTACACCCCGCGCGGCTGCGCCGCCACCGGGCGGCGCACGAAGTGCTCGCCGTCCGCGAGCACGAAGCAGTCCTGCGCGCGCGCGGCCTCGCCCTCGCTCTGGTGGATCGCGATGGCGGTGCTGAAGTCGCGCAGGCAGTCGAGCATCCGCGGGCAGCTGCGCTTGATGTGCTCGGGATCGTGCACGACCACGAACAGGCGGTTGTCCGGGCTCGCGAGGAGGAACTGGCGCAACGCCGCGCTGCGCGCGGGCGAATTGAGCTCGAGCTGCATGCCGTCGGGGTCGAACACGCGCAGCTCGCGGCGGACGAGCGCGAGCAGCCCGTCGAAGGCCTCGAGGTACTGCCGGCGGCTGGTGAGGAGCTCGCGGCGCGGCTGGGGAATGAGCTGGGCGCGCTCCTGCGCGGCGTCGTCAGGGGTTCCGGTCATTGCGCCTCCAGGCCTCGAGGCACGGGAGCAAGATATCCCGCCCGGTACCAAGTGTAGAGGAGCGCCGCGCCCGCGGGCGTGATGGAAGTCCCGGGTCGGAGCGCGCGGCGGTCGGCGAGTGCGGCGAGCGCGCCCCGGGCGCCCGGCGGCGCGGCGACCGACTCCCCGTTGATGAAGACGCGGCGGCCGCGGTAGAGCATGCCGGTGGCGGGGGCGAGCACGGCGCCGCGCCGCCGGACGGCGCGCGCGAAGTCCGCCGCCGCGAGCGGCCGGTGCGGCGGCGCGAAGCGCACGTGCGGTTTCGGCTCGGAGAGACGGCGGCCGAGGAACTCCACGACGTCGGCGCGCGACCAGCGCACGCGCTCGAGCATGCGTGCGCAGCGCGCGACGAACGCGTCGTCGATCCGTCCCGGCGCGCGCGTCGGCGCCAGGTCGGGATCGGCGTAGCGGGTGTCGGGCAGCGGGAGGTGGTCCTGCAGGTGGACGAGGAAGTCCGCGCCGAGCTCGCGCGTCGAGGGCGCGCGGAATCCGATCGAGTAGGTGAAGCACGGTTCCAGCGCGATGCCGTCGTGCGCAACGCCCGGCGGCAGGTAGAGCAGGTCGCCCGGCTCCAGGACCCATTCGCGCTCCGGACGGAAGCGTGCCAGCACCTTCAGGGGCGCGCGCGGGTCGAGCGCGCGGTCGCCGCCGAGCGCGATGCGCCAGCGCCGCCGGCCGCTGCCCTGGAGGAGGAACACGTCGTACGAGTCCACGTGCGGGCCGACGCCGCCCCCGGGCGCCGCGTAGCTCACCATCAGGTCGTCCAGGCGCGCGTACGGCGCGAACGCGAACCGGCGCATCATGCGGTCCGCCGCCGGGACGAGATGGTTGAGTCCCTGGACCAGAACCGTCCAGCGCCGCGCGGGCAGGGCACGCCGGCTCCCGGGGCGGAGTGGGCTGTGCTGCAGCGTCCAGCGCTCGCCGCGCCGCACGATCAGTCGCGCCTCGCAGTCCGCGCGCGCCGCCAGCCGGAAGAGATCGCTCACTGTCGCCGGATCGCGCAGGCCCGGCCACGCGCCGCGCACCACGAGCGGGCGCTTCTGCCAGTGGCGGGCGAAGAATTCGCGCGGCGCCATCCCGCCGAGCAGCGTGCGAAGCGCGGGAAGCTGCGAAGCAGCGGACATGGGAGCGCGCAACGGACGGAAGCGTCGATTATAGGTGCCACTCGCCGCGCGCGCGGTTGACGGCGGCGCGACGAAGTGGTTTAGAATCGCCGCGACTCGGTGCTGCCGGAAAGAGTTCGCGCACCGCGCGCGCCGCCTCCGGCGCAGCGTCCCGGCACACCGCTGGACGGGCGAGGACATGACGACCCAGCGCCTCTCGCTGCTCGAACCTGCCGGCACGGCCGCCGCGCCGCGGCGCGCGGGGCGTACGTAGGAGCGCGTCGTGCTGCAGCCGGGCCAGGCCGCACCGCCGTTCTGCCTGCCTGATGCGGACATGGAGAACGTCGCCCTGGTCGACTTCAAGGGCAAGAAGAACGTCATCCTCTATTTCTATCCCAAGGACGGCACCGCGCCCTGCACCCGGCAGGCGATCGACTTCAGCGACCACGAGGCGCAGTTCGCGCGCCACGACTGCGTGGTGATCGGCGTCTCCTGCGACGACTGCATCACGCACGCGCAGTTCCGCGACGAAAATGGCATTTCGCTCACCCTCCTCGCCGACCCCGACGGGGACGTGTGCCGCGCGTACGGGGTGTGGCGCGACCCCGACGACAACGGGCAGCGGCGCAGCTGCATCGTCCGCTCGACCTTCGTCATCGACAAGCGCGGCAAGCTGCGCCACGCGCTCTACGGCGTCAACCCGAAGGGGCACGTCTCGGAGGTCCTCGGTCTGGTGAAGCAGCTCGCGTGAGGCGCCCGGGCCGCCGCGGGGGCGAGTCCCGGCGCGCGGCGGCCGCGGTGGGTCGCGGCTGCGTCGTCGCGATCGACCTCGAGCTCGCCGACTTTCACGGCAACGTGATCGAACGCTCGCAGCGGCCGGTGCACTACCTGCACGGCGGCTTCGGCGATCTTCTCCCCGCGCTGGAGCGGGCGCTGGAGGGCAAGCGCGTGGGCGCGCGCGTGGTTGCGCGGCTGGAGCCGGAGGAGGCGTTCGGCGACTACGACGAGAACCTGCTGCGCGTCGAGCCGCGCGCGCGCTTCCCCGCCGCGCTGGCGGAGGGCATGCGCTTCGAGGGCATTCCCGGCGCAGAAGCCGACGGGACGATCTACACCGTGACCGACATCGCGGCGGGCAAGGTGGTGCTCGACGGCAACCATCCGCTCGCCGGGATCGGGCTGGAGTTCCGCTGCACGGTGCGCGCCGTGCGCGCGGCGCGCGCGGAGGAGCTCGCGCGCGGCGCGGCCGACGAGCCGGACCGGCTCGCGCTGCGCGTCGGTTGAGCCGTCGGCTCAGCCGCGCGCGAGCGACATGCCCGCGTGCCCGGGCGTGAAGTCCAGCCGGCGGGCGTGGTACGCGGCGACCGAGGGGCGGTGGGCGATGCTGACGATGGCCGTGCGCGGCAGCCGCGCGAGCATCAGCTCGTAGAGACGCCGCTCCGCGGGCTCGTCGAGCGCGGCGGTCGCCTCGTCGAGGAAGAGCCAGTCGGGCGCGTGCAGGAGCGCGCGCGCGATCGCGAGCCGCTGCTGCTCGCCGCCCGAGAGCCGCATGGCCCAGTTCTCGCGCTCGTCGAGGCGCTCCGCGAACGTCGCCAGGCCGACGTCCGACAAGGCCGCGCGCACCGTCTCGTCGTCGAAGGCGCCCGGCGCACCGGGATACGCCACCGCGTCGCGCAGGCTCGCGATCGGGATGTAGGGCTTCTGCGGGAGGAACAGCACGCGCGCGCCGCGCGGCACGTGCACCGTGCCGCGGCCGTAGGGCCAGATGCCGGCGAGCGCGCGGAAGAGCGTGCTCTTGCCCGCACCGGAGGGGCCGGCGATGAGCAGCCGCTCGCCCGGCGCGATCGCGAGCGCGGCGTCGG
>JAGVSZ010000372.1:3826-6855 GCA_019137045.1 Betaproteobacteria bacterium | reverse complement strand
GGGGTGCCGGCGTGGGCGGCGGCATGGGCGCGCTCGCCGGCGCCCCGCTCACCGGCGCGGGCGCCTGCTCCATCGGCGCGCAGCCGGCGGCGGCGAGCGCGATCAGGACGACGACGCGTCGGACCATTTTCCATCCCCGGGTGGACCGGCCTGCGGCAGCACGGCGCGAAAGACGCCGCCCGACCCGCTTCCGACCTCGATCGTACCGCCGTGGGCGGCGATGAGTTCGCGCGCGATCGCGAGCCCGAGTCCGCTGCCCTTGACGCGGCCGCCTGCGGGGCGCGCGCCCTGGAAGAACCAGTCGAAGACCCGCTCGCGGTCCTCGGGCGCGACGCCGGGCCCCTGGTCGGTCACCTCGATCAGCGCGTTGGCGCCCTCGGCGCGCACCACGACGCGCACCTTCCCGCCCTCGGGCGAGAACTTGATCGCGTTCGAGACCAGGTTGTCGACCGCCACGCGCAGCTTCTGCGCGTCGGCGCGCACGATCACCGGCAGCGCGTGCAGCGCGAGCGCGACCGCGCGCGGCGCGGCGTCGAGCTTGTGCGAGTCGAGCACCGAGCGCGCCACGTCCGCGAGGTCGACGCGCGCCAGCGCGAGCTGGCCCTCGCGCGCGACTTCGCGCTGGTAGTTGAGGAGATCCTCGATCAGCCGCTGCAGGTGCGCGCTGTTCGACTGCAGGATGGCGACGATCTCGCGCTGCGCCGGGGTGACCGCGCCGGCCGCCCCGTCGGCGAGCAGCTCCGAGCCCTCGCGCAGCGCGGTGAGCGGGGTCTTCAGCTCGTGCGACACGTGGCGCAGGAAGCGCGCCTTCTGCTCCTCCAGCGCCCCGAGCCGCACGCGCAGCCACTCGAGCCGCTCGCCGAGGAACTCGAGGTCGGTCGGGCCCTGGACGCGCACCGCCGCGCCGAAATCGGCCGCGCCGAGGCGCCGGATCGCGCGGTCGAGCTGCCGGATCGGGCGCGCGATGAGGAAGGCGAACACCGCCGCGATCGCCAGGCCGAGCGGGAACGCGGCGAGCAGCTGCAGCACCAGCGAGCGCTGCGCCGCCTCCGCGGCCGCGCGCATGCGCTCGATCTCGCGGTCGATGAGGTGCCCCGACTCGCTCAGCACGCCCTTCGCGAGCCCCGAGAGGTCGACGTAGCCCTCGACCAGGGCGCGCCGCTCGTCGGCCTGGGTCGGACGGCGGTCGAGCGCCTCGTACAGCGCCTGCTCCTTGTCGATGGTGCGGTTCAGCTCGGCGAGCTGCTGGTCGTCGAGCGGCAGCAGCGACAGCGCGCTCGTGGTGCGCTTGAAGCTCGCGCGGATCTTCGCGTAGTCCTCGAGCAGCCCGGCGTCGTCCAGGATCACGTACTGGCGCACCAGGCGCTCCATCGACAGCACCTGCTCCATCAGCAGGCGCGAGCCGCGCGCGGCCTGGGCGGCCTGGTCGACCGCGCTCTCGCTCATCCCCGCGAGCCGCTGCACCGAGAGCGCGGCGTTGACGAGCGCCACCACGAGCGGCGCGGACACGACCACGAACCCGAGCAGGAGCAGCTTCAGGAACGACTTGGGGTAGTAGAAATTCGCGAGCTTCAATGCGCAGGAGCCGGCGCGGGTGGACCGCGGCCGGCGCGCCTGCGATCATACCGGCGTCATAGCCCGCCCGCCGACATGCCGCTCGTCTCCCTGATCGTGGCCGCCGCCGCCAACGGCGTCATCGGCCGCGGCAACGCCATGCCCTGGCACCTGCCGGAGGACCTCGCGCACTTCAAGCGGCTCACGCTCGGACACCCGGTGATCATGGGGCGACGGACCTACCAGTCGATCGTCGCGTCGCTCGGCAAGCCGCTGCCGGGGCGGGAGAACATCGTCGTGACGCGGCAGCGCGGCTTCGCCGCGCCCGGCTGCACCGTGGCCGCGTCGCTCGAGGCCGCGCTCGGCGCGGCGCGCGCCGCGGAGGAGGTCTTCGTCATCGGCGGCGCGGAGATCTACCGGCTCGCGCTCCCGCACGCCGAGCGCGTGTACCTCACGCGCATCGCCGCGGACTTCGAAGGAGACGCGACCTTCCCCGCGCTGGATCCGGGCGCGTGGCGCGAGGTCGCGCGCGCGGAGCACCCGCCGGCGGCCGGGCGCGCGTTCGGGTTCGCGTTCCTGCGCTACGAGCGGCGGCGCTAGCCGCCCTCCGCGCCGCGCCCGGCCGCGCGCATCTCCGGCGTGTCCGGCCTGCCCGCGAGGCAGATGAGCGTCTGCAGTCCCAGGGCGCACACGGTCGAACGCCCGTGCTTGAGCGCGGCCACCTCGAACTCGCACACCGTCAGCGTGCGCCCGGTCTTCTTCACGCGCCCGCTCGCCACCAGCCGCTCGGCGTCGGCCGGCGCGACGAGGTTGATCTTGAACTCCACCGTGAGCACGGCGCTGTCGGCCGGGAACAGCGTGAACGCCGCGTAGCCGCCGGCCGAGTCGGCGATCATCGCCGTCATGCCGCCGTGGATGAAGCCGTGCTGCTGGGTGAGGTCGGGGCGGTAGGGCAGCTCGATCACCGCGTGGCCGGGCTCGACCGTCGTGAGCGACGCGCCGATCAGCTTCATCGCGGCCTGGCGCTCGAAGCTCGCGCGCACGCGCGCCGCGAAGTCCGGGTCGGGCGGCCGGAACTTCACGGTGCGCGCCTCATATGCGCGGAAGGGTCACGCCCTGCTGCCCCTGGTACTTCCCGCCGCGATCGCGGTACGAGGTCTCGCACACTTCGTCCGACTCGATGAAGATCACCTGCGCCACGCCCTCGTTCGCGTAGATGCGCGCGGGCAGCGGCGTGGTGTTCGAGAACTCGAGCGTCACGTGGCCCTCCCACTCCGGCTCGAGCGGCGTGACGTTGACGATGATTCCGCAGCGCGCGTAGGTGGACTTGCCGAGGCAGATCGTGAGCACGTTGCGCGGGATGCGGAAGTACTCGACCGTGCGCGCGAGCGCGAACGAGTTCGGCGGGATGATGCAGTACTCGCCCTTCACGTCGACGAAGCTCTTCTCGTCGAAGTGCTTCGGGTCGACGATGG
>JAGVSZ010000372.1:0-3807 GCA_019137045.1 Betaproteobacteria bacterium | reverse complement strand
GCTCGAGCAGCGGATGTCGTAGCCGTAGCTCGAGGTGCCGAAGGACACGACGCGCTTGCCGTCGACCTCGCGCACGAGGTCGGGCTCGAAGGGCTCGATCATGCGCGCATCGCGCGCCATGCGGCGGATCCACTTGTCGGACTTGATGGACATGGGGGTTGGGGGACTGAGAGGCCGCGAGTGTACCCCCGGGGCCCGTATGGCGAGCGCGCGCTGGATCACGCGACTCGACCCGCTGGCCAGGCTGCAGCGTCGCGGCTTGCCGCGACGCTGCAAGCAGGCGCGGGAAAACCCTCGCTACGAGGGATGCTCTCAGGTGTTCTGGATGACGATGTTCGGGAACTTGCCCGACATGTCCTTCTGCAGCTCGCCGATCTTCACCGCCACCCGCCGCGCGATCGCGCGGTAGATCTCCGCCGCCCGCCCGTCGGGATCGGCCACCACGGTCGGCTTGCCGCCGTCGGCCTGCTCGCGGATGCGGATGTCGAGCGGCAGCGCGCCGAGGAGCTCGGTGCCGTAGTCCTGGCACATCCTCGCCGCGCCGCCGGCGCCGAAGATGGTCTCCTCGTGCCCGCAGTTCGAGCAGACGTGGATCGACATGTTCTCGACCACGCCGAGGATCGGGATGCCGACCTTCTCGAACATCTTGAGGCCCTTGCGCGCGTCGATCAGCGCGATGTCCTGCGGCGTGGTGACGATGATCGCGCCGGTCACCGGCACCTTCTGCGCCAGCGTGAGCTGGATGTCGCCGGTGCCGGGCGGCAGGTCCACCACCAGGTAGTCGAGGTCGCGCCAGCGCGTGTCCCTGAGCAGCTGCTCGAGCGCCTGCGTCACCATCGGCCCGCGCCACACCATCGGCGTGTCGATGTCGATCAGGAAGCCGATCGAGCTCGCCTGGATGCCGTGGCCGCTCATCGGCTCGAGCGTCTTGCCGTCCTTCGACTCGGGCCGGCCGGTGATGCCGAGCATGGTCGGCTGCGAGGGGCCGTAGATGTCCGCGTCGAGCATCCCGACCGCCGCGCCCTCGGCGGCGAGCGCGAGCGCGAGGTTGACCGCGGTGGTGGACTTGCCGACGCCGCCCTTGCCGGAGGCGACCGCGATGATGTTCTTGACGCCGGGGATGAGCTTCACGCCGCGCTGCGCGGCGTGGGTGGCGATCCTGCTCGCGACGTTGACGGTGACCGCGCCGACGCCCGGGAGCGCGCGCAGCCGCGCCGCGACCTGCTTGCGCATCGGCTCGATCTGCGTCTTCGCCGGGTACGCGAGCTCGACGTCCACCGACACGTCGCGGCCGGAGACGGCGATCTTGCGCGCCGACTTCGTGGCGACGAGGTCCTTGCCGGTGTTGGGATCGACGATCTCGGAGAGCGCGCTCCGGACCGCCTGCTCGGTGATGGACATGCACGGACTCCTTGGGGCGCGCGGAGCGCGCGCGCGCAACGAGCCCAAGTCTAACAAACCGCGCCGCCGCACCGTAACCCCGCTAAAATCATGGCTTTAGAAGACCAACCCGCGATGTCCCGCCGCCTCTTCGTCACCACCGCCCTGCCGTACGCCAACGGCTCGTTCCACATCGGCCACATCATGGAGTACATCCAGGCCGACACCTGGGTGCGCTTCCAGCGCATGCAGGGGCACGCGGTGCACTTCGTCTGCGCCGACGACGCGCACGGCGCGCCGATCATGCTCAAGGCCGAGGCCGAGGGCATCGCGCCGCAGGCGCTGGTGGCGCGCATCGCGGCGGAGCGCCCGCGCTACCTCGAGGGCTTCCACATCTCCTTCGACCACTGGCACTCGACCGACTCGCCGGAGAACGTCGAACTCTCGCAGGACATCTACCGCCGGCTGCAGGCGGCCGGGCTCGTCTACACGCGCGCGGTCGAGCAGTTCTACGACCCGGTGAAGGGCATGTTCCTCGCCGACCGCTACATCAAGGGCGAGTGCCCGAACTGCGGCGCCCCCGACCAGTACGGCGACGCGTGCGAGAACTGCTCCAGCGTCTATGCGCCGACCGACCTGAAGAACCCCTACTCGACGCTGTCCGGGGCGACCCCGGTGCTGAAGTCGTCCGAGCACTTCTTCTTCCGCCTGTCCGACCCCAAGTGCGTCGCGTTCCTGCGGACGTGGACGCGCGGCGAGCGCCTCCAGCCCGAGGTCGCGAACAAGGCGCGCGAGTGGCTCGAGGGGACGGGCGACAGGGCGCTCGGCGACTGGGACATCTCGCGCGACGCGCCCTACTTCGGCATCCCGATCCCGGACGCGCCGGGCAAGTACTTCTACGTGTGGCTGGACGCGCCGATCGGCTACCTCGCCGCGCTCAAGAACTACTTCGACACCGGCAAGGCGCGGGCGCGCGGCGAGACGCGCGCCTTCGCCGAGTTCCTGTCCGCGCCCGACACCGAGCAGGTCCACTTCATCGGCAAGGACATCATCTACTTCCACACCCTGTTCTGGCCGGCGATGCTGAAGTTCGCCGGCAGCCCGTATCGCGTGCCGGACAACGTCTACGTGCACGGGTTCATCACCGTGTCGGGCGAGAAGATGTCCAAGTCGCGCGGCACCGGCATCAGCCCGCTGCGCTACCTCGAGCTCGGGCTCGACGCCGAGTGGCTGCGCTACTACATCGCCGCGAAGCTCAACGCCAACGTCGAGGACGTCGACTTCAACCCGGACGACTTCGTGGCGCGCGTCAACGCCGACCTGGTGGGCAAGTACGTGAACATCGCCGCGCGCACCGCGGGCTTCGTCGTCAAGCGGTTCGACGGCCGGCTGCGCGCCGCCGGCGCCGGGCTCGCGCCGTTCCAGGCGGCGCGCGAGCGCATCGCGCAGCTCTACGAGGGGCGCGAGTTCGGCAAGGCGCTGCGCGAGGTCATGCTGCTCGCGGACGCGGCCAACCAGTACGTCGACGCGCGGCGGCCCTGGGACCTCGCCAAGGACCCCGCGCGCGCTGCCGACCTGCACGAGGTCTGCTCGGAGGCGCTCAACATGTTCCGGCTGCTCACGATCTACCTGAAGCCGGTGCTGCCGCAGCTCGCCGCCGACGTGGAGTCCTTCCTGGGCGTGCCGGCGCTCGGCTGGCACGATGCCGGGACGCTGCTTCCGGCCGGCCACGCGATCAACCCCTACCGCCACCTCATGACCCGGGTCGACCCGAAACAGGTCCAGGCGCTGTTCGAGACCGAGGCGGCGCCGCCCGCCGCGCCCGCCCCGCAGAAGCACGCGGAGCACCAGGAGCGCGCCGCCGCGAAGGCGGCCCCGGCGCCGCAGGCCGCCACGATCTCGATCGACGACTTCGCGAAGCTCGACCTGCGCGTCGCCACGATCGTCGCCGCGGACACCGTGGAGGGCGCGGACAAGCTGGTCCGGCTCACGGTGGACCTGGGCGGCGCGACGCGCACGCTCTTCGCCGGCATCAAGTCGGCCTACGACCCGGCGCAGCTCGCCGGGCGCCAGGTGGTCGTAGTCGCCAACCTCGCGCCCCGCAAGATGCGCTTCGGCACGTCGGAGGGCATGATCCTCGCCGCCTCCGGCGACGGCCCGGGCATCTTCCTCGTCGCGCCCGACTCCGGCGCCGAGCCGGGCATGCGCGTGAAGTAGCCGCGCGCCGCGGAGCCGCCCGTGGCCGAGCCCGGCACCGCGACCGCGAGCGTCGTCGCCCTCGCCCTCCCCGATTTCCCGCAGCGGCCGGTCGCCGAGCAGGCGCGGCTCAAGGCGCGCCTCGAAGCGCTCGTCGCGCGCGCGCTCGAGCCGCTCGCCGCCGCCGACCGCATCGTCGCGGAGACCCCCGACGGCGCCGCGCTCGTCGTG
>JAGVSZ010000439.1 GCA_019137045.1 Betaproteobacteria bacterium | reverse complement strand
CACGCCGGGCGCGACGCTCGCGCTCCTGAAGGCGATCCGCGACGCGGAGGGCGAGCCCAAGCGCGCGCAGGCCGCCCGGCTCGCCTGTCCGCGCTGCTCGGGCCCGCTCGCGCTTACGCGCGACCTGCAGCGCTCGACGCGGTTCACCTACTTCCGCTGCGAGCGCGGACACGGGCGCTACACGCCGTTCGCGCAATTCCTGCTCGAGAAGAGCTTCGTGCGCCCGCTCCCGCCCGCCGAGATCGAGCGCCTGCGCCGCAGCGTGGGCACGATCCGCTGCAGCGGCTGCGGCGCGGCGATCGAACTCGCGGCCGACACCGCGTGCCGTTACTGCCGGGCGCCCGTGTCGGTGCTGGATCCCGACGCGCTGTCGCGCACCGTGGAGGCGCTCACCGCTGCCGAGGCGCGCCGCCACGAGATCGACCCGGTCTCGCTGGCCGACGGGCTCCTCGCCGCCGAGCGATTCAACCGCGCGCTCGCCGAGGACGCGCCGCCCAGGCCGGCGCCGGACGCGATCCTCGCCGCGATCCGGATGGGCGCGACGGCGCTCGACATCCTGTTCTCGGCGCGCCGATAGCATCGCGGCGCGGCGGGCGCGAGCGGCGTTACAATCGCGCTCCGCCGCCCCTGGAGCGCACGCCATCGTGAAAGCCTACGCCGCCATCCTCGCCGTCCTCGTCGCCACCGCGCCGCTGCCCGCGTTCGGGCAGGCGCCCGCGGCCCCCGCCGTTCCCTCGCACAGCTGCGTGAAGCCCGAGTTCCCGGGCCGCGTTTCGCCAGAGCCCAAGATCCGCCGTTGGCAGTCGGACTACAGGGCCTACATCGATTGCCTGAAGGCCTACCTCAACGAGCGCAAGGCCGCGATCGAAGCACAAACCGCGAAGGCCAATTCGATCATCGACCAGATCAATGCCGATATCGCCGAGTACAACGAGACGATCAAGTCGCTAGGCAACTGACCCGCTTCCGTCACGGCTTCGCTTCGCGTCGCGCCGCGGTGTCGGCCGCCTCGTCCGCCGCGGGCGGCTCGGACGACGCGTCTTCGCCGCGCTCCCAGACCACCCGCCCGTCGAGGAAGCCGATGCGGCGCCCGCCTCCGGGATTGCGGTAGATCCAGACTTCGCTCGCGCGCTCCGCCGCCGTTCCTGCGCGCACCTCGGTGGGCGTGCCCATCGCGCTGCGCACGTGCCGCTTGGGCATCCCCGCCATCACCTGGCCCACTTTCGCGGCCGCCGCCCACTGGGCCTCGAGTGCCGCGGGTTCCTGCGTGAGACCGTTGTCGGGCAGGAGCTCGACCGGCGCCCCCTTCAGGTTCTTCGCGCAGGGCTCCTGCTGGTAGGTCGTTCGGCCGGCGGCGTCGACGCACTTGTAGACCGGCGGCCCCTGCGCCTGCGCGGCCGCCGCGACGGCGGACAGGACGAGCACGGCGGTGGCACGCGGGACCATCGGATCATGATAGCGCCCGCCCGTCGACCGGGAGGGCGCCGGAGTATGATGCTGTGCAACATCCCGCCGCCGCGTCGCCGATGCCCCCGCTCGAACCTCCGTCCTCCCGGGCCGCCGGCCCGGCTCCGGCGGCCGCGTCCCGGCCCGCCGCGCGCGAGCCGTGACGACCTCCGCCCGCGCGCTGGCGCACGATCCCTCCGACGCGCTCCGCGACGACGCGGCGCAGGCGATCGCGCAGGCCGTGCTCGAGGGCTTCGACAAGCACTACGCGCTGTTCCGCGAGTGCGCACGTGCGGCGAAGCGCCACTTCGAGGCCGGCCACTTCCTCGCGATCGGCCATGTCGCGCGCGACCGGATCGACTTCTACGACCGGCGCGTCGCCGAGACCGCCGAGCGCATCCGCCGCGAGTTCCGCGGCGAGGGCGTCGAGGGCGGAGGCGCGGAGGCGCTCTGGGCGCGCGTCAAGCGGCAGTACGTGGCGAAGCTCGCCGAGCACCGGCAGCCCGAGTGCGCCGAGACCTTCTTCAACACGGTCTCGTGCAAGCTCCTGCACCGCAACTACTTCCACAACCGTGCGCTGTTCGTGCGGCCGGCGGTCGCGACCGAGTACCTCGACGCCGACCTGCCGGCCTACCGCTCGTACTACCCGCGCGAGCGCGGCCTGCGCGCCGCCGTCGTCGACCTGGTGCTCGACTTCCGCCTCGAGCGCCGGTTCGCCGATTTCCGCCGCGACCTCGCGAACGTGCTCCGCGCGTTCCGCCAGCGGCTGCCGCGCCCGCTCCGCCTGGAGGCGAACTTCCAGATCCAGGTGCTGTCGAGCCTGTTCTTCCGCAACCGGGCCGCGTACATCGTGGGGCGGGTCGTCAACGGCGTGCAGATCCAGCCGTTCGCCGTCGCGATCCGGCACGCGCCCGACGGCGAGCTCTACGCCGACGCGCTGCTCACCGACCCGATGGAGCTCGCGCTGCTGTTCTCGGCGAACCGCGCGTACTTCCTCGTCGACATGGAGGTGCCCTCCGCGACGATCGAGTTCCTGCGCGCGATCCTGCCGGACAAGACCGCGGCGGAGCTCTACACGATCGTCGGCCTGCAGAAGCACGGGAAGACGCTGTTCTTCCGCGACTTCCTGCAGCATCTGCGCCACTCGACCGACCGCTTCGAGAACGCGCCGGGCATCCGCGGGCTCGTGATGGCGGTGTTCACGCTGCCCTCGTACCCGTACGTGTTCAAGATCATCAAGGACCGCATCGCCGCGTCGAAGGACACCGACCGCGCGCGCGTCACGCAGAAGTACGCGCTCGTCAAGCACCACGACCGCGCGGGGCGCATGACCGACATCCTCGAGTACTCGGACGTCACGCTGCCGCGCGCGCGCTTCGCGCCGGGCCTCGTCGAGGAGCTCGTCTCGCTCGCGCCCTCGCAGGTCGAGGTCGAGGGCGACTGGGTGGTGATCCGGCACCTGTACATCGAGCGCCGGCTGCGCCCGCTCAACCTCGTCCTCGAGAGCGCCGGCGAGGTGGCGCGCGAGCACGCGATCGCCGAGTACGGCAACGCGATCCGCGAGCTCGCGGCCGTCAACATCTTCGCCGGCGACCTGCTGTTCAAGAACTTCGGCGTCACGCGGTACGGCCGCGTCGTGTTCTACGACTACGACGAGATCGAGTACGTCGTCGACTGCGCGTTCCGCGCGATCCCGCCGCCGCCGCCCGGCTACGACGAGATGTCGGGCGAGGTCTGGTACCGCGTGGGGCCTCGCGACGTGTTCCCCGAGGAGTTCGCGACCTTCCTGCTCACCGATCCGCGCAACCGCGAGGCGTTCATGCGCCACCACGCGGACCTGCTCGAAGCGGAGTGGTGGCAGCGCACGCAGCGGGCGATCCGGCTCCTCGGGCCGGCGGACGTGCTCTCCTATCCCGAGCGCGTGCGCTTCTCGCCCCCCGCCGGCCCGCGCCGGGCGCGCGCGCCGCTGCCCGCGGGCGAGACGTGACCGGCCCGTCGGCGATCCGCCGTCGGGCGCTCGGGCTGATCGTCCTCGCGCCCGCCGTCGTTCGCGCCGCCCCCGGAGCGACGGACGATCCGGCGATCGCCGCCGCCGCGGATCGCGCCCTCGCGCTGCGGGACGAAGCCGTCCGGCGAGGCGACCAGCCGTACGGCGCCGTCGTGGTCAGGGACGGGCGCATCGTGGGCGAAGGCGTGTCGGCGGTCGTGACGTCGCGCGATCCCGACGCGCACGCCGAGCGCGTGGCGCTGCGCGATGCCGCCGCGCGCCTGGGCACCGACGACCTTTCGGGGTGCGTGCTGGTCGGCAGCGCGCGCGCCTGCAGTGCGTGCGCGACCGCCGCGCACCGCGCCCGCATCGCGCGACTGTGGCACGGCAGGCCG
>JAGVSZ010000277.1 GCA_019137045.1 Betaproteobacteria bacterium | reverse complement strand
GGGTGAACGGCACGAACGAGCCGGGGCTGTTCACGATCGTCGCCGGGCGCTCGAGCGAGTACACGACGTCCTCGGCGGTGAGCTCGGACCCGTCGTGGAACTTCACCCCGCGCCGCAGCTTGAACTCCCAGGTGGTCGCGTCGATCGCCTTCCACGACTCGGCCAGTCCGGGCACCAGGCGCGCGTTCTCGTCCACGCGCGTGAGCGCGTCGAACACGTGCCAGGCGACCGTGTTGTTCGGCTGCAGGTTGACGAAGTGCGGGTCGAGCGAGGTCACGTCCGCGGCCAGCGCGATGCGCAGGTCGGCGGCGGGGGCCGGCGCGGCGAGCGCGACGGCGAAGGCGGCGGCGAGCGAAGCGAGGAAGCGCATGGCGGCCTCAGGGCGTCGGGACGTGGCGATTGTAGTGGAGGGGCGCGCGTGCCGCGATGCGCGCTAACATCTGGCGTGTGAGACCGTTCTCATCGCTCCCCGCAAGCGCGCGCCGCGAGCTGCTGGAGATCGGCCCGGTCTGGGGCCGCGACATCCAGCGCCACCGCGAGCGCGTGTTCGAGATCTACCGCCCGCTGCTCGCAGGCGCGCCGAAGGCGGGCGTGAGCGTGGTCCGCGACGTGCCGTACGCGACGCACGCGCGCCAGCGGCTGGACGTCTTCCGGCCGCAGGGCGCGCGCGACGCGGACGTGGTGGTGTTCGTGCACGGCGGGGCGTTCGTGCGCGGCGACAAGCGCGCGACGCCCGAGATCTACGACAACGTGCTGTACTGGTTCGCGCGCCAGGGCTGCGTCGGGTACAACGTCGAGTACCGGCTCGCCCCCGAGTCGCAGTACCCCGGCGGCGCGAGCGACGTCGCGCTGGCCGTCGCGTGGGTGCGCAGCCACGCGCGCGGCCACGGCGGCGATCCGGGGCGGATCTTTCTCATCGGGCACTCGGCCGGCGCGACGCACGCGGCCTCGTACGCCTGCGACCCGGTCGTGCGGCCGGCCGAGGGGCACGGACTCGCCGGCCTGGTGCTGATCAGCGGGCGGCTGCGCGCCGACACGCGGGCCGAAAACCCGAACGCCGCGGCGGTCCAGGCATACTTCGGCGCCGACGAGTCCCGGTACGAGGCGCGCTCGCCGGTCACGCACGCGGCGAGCCTCGACCTGCCGCTCTTCATCGCCGTGGCCGAGCACGAAAACCCGCTGCTCGACGTCTACGGCGTCGAGTTCCTGCACCGCGTCGCCGCGGCGCGCGGGCGCGCGCCGCGGTTCGTGCAGCTGCGCGACCACAACCACATCTCGATCGTGGCGCACTTCAACACCGACGAGGACGCGCTCGGCCGGGAGATCCTCGAGTTCGTCGCGGGCGCGTGAGGCCGGGCGCGCGCGGCGCGCGGCGGCTGCACCGCGGCGCGATCTCCGCACGCGCTACGCGGGAATCCGGTGCGCACGCGCGCCAGGACCTGCGGATCTGCGCGCGCGACCGCATCCCTTGCTCCAGGTCAAGCGCCGCGCGCGGGGGCCGTGCTACATCCGGTCCACCATCCACCAACGAGGAGACGAGCCGATGGACCTGAAATACGGCAAGCCGCACAGCCTCATGGGCTGGGCCGACGCCAATCGCGCCCGCTTGAAGCCCCCGGTGTGCAACGCCGCGGTGTTCCCCGACGGCGACTACATCATCAACATGGTCGGCGGGCCCAACACGCGCACCGACTTCCACGACAACCCGACCGAGGAGATCTTCTACCAGATCAAGGGCAACTGCTACCTGAACGTCTGGGACCGCGGCAAGTTCGACCGCATCGACATCCGCGAGGGCGAGATCTTCCTCATGCCGGCGCACCTGATCCACTCGCCGCAGCGGCCGGAGGCGGGCAGCCTGTGCCTGCTGATCGAGAAGCCGCGGCCGCTCGGCCACGTCGACTGGCTGCGCTGGTACTGCCCGAAGTGCGCCGCGCTCACCTGGGAGGCTTCCAAGCAGCTCGAGAGCCTGGTCGAGGACCTGCCCAAGATCTACGCGCTCTTCTACGCCACCAGCGAAGCCGAGCGGCGCTGCAAGACGTGCGGCACGGTGCATCCGGGCAAGGACTACGCGGCCTGGCACGCGCTGCGGCGCGCGAGCGCCTGAGCGCGCGCGCCCGCGCGGGTCGGCGGCGGGGAGGCGGCGCGTCGCTACGCTGCCGCCGCCACGCACGCGCGAAAGAGCGCGTGATCGGACTCCGCGAGCGCGTACGCGCCGTCGAAGTGGTTGCGGCCCGCGAGCTCGAGCAGCGCGGACGGCAGTCCCTGCCGGCGCCAGTATTCCGCCACCGCGCGCGTCTGGCGCCGGAACTCGTCGGTGTCGCCCTCGGCGCAGGCGGCGACGAGCGGGCAGCGCACCGTCGGCGGCCGCCGCACGAGCGACAGGCGCCCGACCGCCGCCGCGTCGAGCTTCAGGCTGGCGTTGCGATAGCTCAGCCGCACCGGCTCCAGGTCGCCGAGCCCGCTCACGAACGCGGCGCTCTTGATCAGGTCGGCCGGCGCGTCGAAATCGCGCGCCCAGTCGGCGACCAGGCACTGGCTCACCAGGTGCGCGCCGGAGGAGTGCCCCGACAGGTGGATGCGGTCGCGATCACCGCCGTAGGCAGCGACGTTGCGCCACAGCCAGGCGACGGCGGCGCGCACCTCGCGCACCATCTCGTCCAACGCGACCGCAGGGACGAGCGCGAAGTCGAGCGCGACGAAGAGGAAACCGGCGTCGCGCCACGCCGGAGCGGGGAACCCGCTGTCCTCCTTCGAGAGCGACCGCCAGCCGCCGCCGTGCACGAACACCTGCACCGGCGCGCGGTCGCGGCGCGGGAGATAGAGGTCGAGGCGCTCTTCCGGGCGCGTCCCGTACGCCGCCTCGCGCCACGCGTGCGCCGCCTTCGCGCGCGCGGTGTCGGCGCGATGGCGCGCGAGGATCGCCTGGAAGTCGGGAACCGTCTGCTGGTTGTTGTACTGGGCGTCGAGCCCCGCCTGGTCGTATTCTCCGTAGACGGCCGCGCCGCTCACGCCGCGCGCCTCGTCCCCGCGCCGGCGAGCCCGCAGCCGGCGAACGCCTCGCGGATCACCGCCTTCTCTTCCGCCGTGAGCTGGAGCAGCGGCCGCCGCACCGGCCCGCCCGCCTGCCCGAGCAGCTCCTGCCAGTACTTCTGCGAGGCCTGCGGCTTGCCGTGGGCGCGCGAGCGCTTGAGCGCCTGGCGCACCGGATCGAGGCTCGCGCGCACCGCGCGCGCGCGCTCGACCTCGCCCGCCATGGCGAGCGCGGTGTACTCGTTCATGCGCCGGTCGTCGCGGGTCTGCATGAGGTATGGCGGCGTGGAGCAGAGGTAGACCTGCCAGCCGAGCTCGACGATGTTCTCCAGCCACTCGTCCTCGGCGGAGGTGCTCACGATGAGCCGCTCCCCGGCGAGCCGCGTCAGCCGCGCGTAGTCGGCGCGCGGCACGCTGTACTTGATCGCGACCACGTTGGGGATGCCCTCGGCCATGCGCACGCACAGCTCGGGGCTGAGCATGTAGCCGCAGTCGGGCGGCTGGTTCCACAGCGTCACGCCGATGTCGACCTCGCCCGCGATGTGGCGGTAGTACTCGTACACGGTGTCGTCGGAGTGCGCGCCGAAGTACAGCAGCGGGGTGTGCACGACGATGTAGTCCGCGCCGATCGCCTGCGCGTGGCGCGCGAGCTCGAGCACGGTGTCCAGGCTCTGGTCGGAGCAGGAGAGCATGGTCTGCTTGCCGGCGGCCAGCGCCTCCTCCACCGCCAGCTCGAACTGGCGCTTGCGCTCGGCGAGCGTCATGGCGTAGAACTCGCCCTGCTTGCCGCCGACGAAGAGGCCCG
>JAGVSZ010000332.1 GCA_019137045.1 Betaproteobacteria bacterium | reverse complement strand
CGGTCACGTACAGGTTGCCGCCCATGCGGGTGAGCGCCTCCTCGATGCCCTCGAAGCGCCCGATCGGGGTCTTGAACTGGCTGCGCACCCGGGCATAGGCGCCGGTGCCGCGCACCGCGAGCTTCGACATCCCGACGTTCGACGACGGCAGCGAGATCGAGCGGCCGGCGGCGAGGCACTCCATCAGCATGCGCCAGCCCTGGCCGGCCATCTTCGGGCCGCCGATGATCCAGTCGAGCGGCATGAAGACGTCCTTGCCCCAGTTGGGCCCGTTGTGGAACACCGCGTTGAGCGGGAAGTGCCGCCGGCCGATGTTCACGCCCGGATGGCTCGTCGGGACGAGCGCGCAGGTGATCCCGACGTCCTCGACGTCGCCGAGGAGGCGGTCGGGGTCGCGCAGGCGAAACGCCAGGCCGAGCAGGGTCGCGACCGGCCCGAGCGTGATGTAGCGCTTGTCCCAGGTGACGCGCATGCCGAGTACCTCGCGCCCCTCCCACGTGCCCTTGCACACGACGCCGGTGTCGGGGATCGACGCGGCGTCGGAGCCCGCGTGCGGGCCGGTCAGCGCGAAGCACGGGATCTCGAGCCCCTTCGCGAGGCGCGGCAGGTAGTGGCGCTTCTGCTCCTCGGTGCCGTAGTGCAGCAGCAGCTCCGCCGGCCCGAGGGAGTTGGGCACCATCACCGACACCGCCGCCGCGCTGCAGCGGGTCGAGAGCCTCATCACGACCTCGGAGTGGGCGTAGGCGGAGAACCCCTTCCCGCCGTACGCCTTCGGGATGATCATCCCGAGGAAGCCCTTGTCCTTGATGTACTGCCAGACGTGCGGCGGCATGTCGCCGAGCGCGTAGGTGTCCCAGTCGTTCGCGATGCGGCACAGCTCCTCGGTCTCGTTGTCGAGGAACGCGCGCTCGTCGGGCGCGAGCTCGGGTCGCGGGAAGGCGAGCAGCTTCGCCCAGTCGGGCCTGCCCGAGAAGAGCTCGCCGTCCCACCAGACCGTGCCGGCGTTGATGGCGTCGGCTTCGGTCTGCGACATCGGCGGCAGCACCTTGCGGAACGCGCGCAGCAGCGGGCCGCTCAGGAGCGCGCGCCGCAGCGGCACGACGTTGGCGAGCAGCGCGAACGCGACGAACGCGCCGCCGAGGACCGCGACGGCCGCGCCCGGCAGGCTTCCGAGGACGGCCAGCCCGGCGGCGAACGCGCCGGCGAGGATCGTCCACAACCAGGCGGGCGCGGCGAGGTAGGCGGCCGCGAGGAAGAGCGCGAGCGAGACGGCGAGGAACGCGAGCAGCATGGCTTCTTCTCCCGGGCGGCGCCTCGGGCCGCCCTGACCGCACAACCTGGAACCGGCTCCAACCCGTGGGTCGGAGCGCGGCGGCGCGCCCGCAGGCCCGCCTCCAGGGAAAAGATCGGGTCGGGGCGCGACGGTGTCAAGCGCGCAGTTAGAATCGCGCCTCTAGCGTGAGCATTATTGCGGCGGCCGGCTCGCCCCGCCGCGCGCCACAGTCCCGATGCGCCGACACGACTCCGCCGCGCTCCCGCTCCCCGCCGAGGGGCGCGCCGGGGCCGCGCGGCCGCGCCGCAACGAATGGCACGCGTTCGGCCTGCTGCTTCCCTACCTGTGGGAGTTCAAGGGGCGCGTGCTCGTCGCGCTGGTGTTCCTCGCCGGCGCCAAGCTCGCGAACGTCGGCGTGCCGCTCGTCCTCAAGGAGGTGGTCGACGGCCTCGACCGCGACGCCGCGGTCGTGGCGGTGCCGTTCGCGCTGCTGGTCGCCTATGGCGCCCTGCGCTTCTCGAACACCCTGTTCGCCGAGCTGCGCGACGTCGTCTTCGTGCGCGTCACCCAGCGCGCGATCCGGCGCATCGCCCTCACCGTGTTCCGCCACCTGCACTCGCTCAGCCTGCGCTTCCACCTCGAGCGCCAGACCGGCGGGGTGTCGCGCGACATCGAGCGCGGCACGCGCGGCATCTCGTCGCTGCTCTCGTACATGCTGTTCTCGATCATCCCGGTGCTCCTCGAGTTCGGCCTGGTCGCGGCGGTGCTGCTGGCGAAGTTCGACTGGCGCTTCCCCGCCATCACCTTCGGCGCGGTCGCGGTGTACATCGCGTTCACGATCTGGGTGACCGAGTGGCGCATCGCCATCCGCCGCCAGGCGAACGAGCTCGACTCGAAGGCGAACACGCGCGCGATCGACTCGCTGCTCAACTACGAGACGGTCAAGTACTTCGGCAACGAGGACTACGAGGCGCGGCGCTACGACGAGAACCTGCGCCGCTACGAGGACGCGGCGGTGCGCAGCGAGTCCTCGCTCGGGCTGCTCAACATCGGGCAGAGCCTGATCATCGCCGCGGCCGTCACCGCGCTCATGGTGCTCGCCGCGCAGGGCGTGGTCGCCAGGACGCTGACCCTCGGCGACCTCGTGCTCGTCAACGCGCTGCTGATCCAGCTCTACATCCCGCTCAACTTCCTCGGCATGGTCTACCGCGAGATCAAGCAGTCGCTGATCGACATGGACCGCATGTTCCGCCTGCTGGAGGAGAACCGCGAGGTCGAGGACGCGCCCGGCGCGCTCGACCTGCCGCCCGGGCCGGCGGCGGTCCGCTTCGAGCACGTCGATTTCGCCTACGAGCGGAGCCGCCAGATCCTGTTCGACGTGAGCTTCGAGGTGCCGGCGGGGAGCAAGGTCGCGGTGGTCGGCCACTCGGGCTCGGGCAAGTCGACGCTCGCGCGCCTGCTCTACCGCTTCTACGACGTGAACGCCGGCCGCATCACCGTGAACGGCACCGACCTGCGCGATCTGAGGCAGGCGAGCCTGCGGGCCGCGGTCGCGATCGTTCCGCAGGACACCGTGCTCTTCAACGACACGCTGCGCTACAACATCCACTACGGCCGCCCCGAGGCGACCGCAGGCGAGGTGGTCGAGGCGGCGAAGAGCGCCCACATCCACGAGTTCATCGCGGGCCTGCCCGACGGCTACGAGACGGGCGTCGGCGAGCGCGGGCTCAAGCTCTCGGGCGGCGAGAAGCAGCGTGTCGCCATCGCCCGGGCGCTCCTGAAGGACCCGCGCATCCTGATCTTCGACGAGGCGACGAGCGCCCTCGACTCGAAGGCCGAGCAGGCGATCCAGGCGGAGCTCGACCGCATCGCGCGCGGGCGCACGACGCTCGTCATCGCCCACCGGCTGTCGACCGTCATGGACGCCGACCAGATCCTCGTCCTGGACCACGGGCGCATCGTCGAGCGCGGGACTCACTGGGCTCTGCTCGCGTCCGGAGGGGCTTACGCCCAGATGTGGGCGCTGCAACAGCGCGAGAAGGAGGCGGCCGGGGAGGGATCGGCCCCCCAGCCGGCATAGGCCGTCCTTATGACAGTGTCAACTCTTTGGCGTATCCCCTTATTTTTGCTTGCGAAAGCCCCTCGCTCCCGGCTAGACTGCGGCCTCGATTCAGGGAGCGGGGCCCAATGACGATCCTGCGGCGCATCGCGTCGATCCTGGCCGCTGCGGCGCTGGCCGGCTGGGGCGCGCTCGCCGCGGCCGCGGACGAGCCGGCACTGCGCTCGGCGGCGGCGCTCGTGGTCGACGCCGACACCGGCGAGGTGCTGCACGCCAAGAACGCCGACGCGGTGGTGCCGATCGCGTCGATCACCAAGCTGATGACCGCGATGGTCACGATCGACAAGGTCCTCCCCCTGGAGGAGTCGATCACGATCACCGCGGAGGACGCGCAGGCCGCGCAGGCGAAGCGCCGGGCGCGGGTGCCGGTCGGCACGACGCTCACGCGCGGCGAGCTGCTGCAGCTCGCCCTGATGGCGTCGGAGAACGTCGCCGCCGTCGCGCTCGGGCGGACCTACCCCGGCGGCACGGACGCGTTCGTCGCCGCGATGAACGCCAAGGCGGCGGCGCTCGACATGGCCGGGACCCGCTTCGTCGAGCCGACCGGCCTCTCGAGCGAGAACGTCTCGACCGCGGGCGATCTCGCCAAGCTCGTGCGCGCCGCCGCGGAGTACGCCCGCATCGCCGAGTACTCGACCACGCCGAGCGCGGAGTACACGATCCGCGGCCGGCGCGTCCCGTTCGTCAACACGAACGGACTGGTGCGCGGCAACTCCTGGGAGATCGGCGTCTCCAAGACCGGGTTCATCAACGCCGCGGGCCGCTGCCTGGTGATGGAGGCCAAGGTCGCCACGCGCACGCTGATCATCGTGCTGCTCGACTCGGTCGGGAAGTACACGCGCATCGGGGACGCCAACCGCATCCGCGAGTGGCTGGAGCCCGGCTTCCTCGCCCCGGCCGAGCCGCGCGAGCGGGCGGCGCGAACCAGGGCGGCGCCCAAGCCGCAGCGCGCCGCCGAGGCCCGACCCCGCAACCAGGCCACGGCGCGCACGTTGCGCTAGCGCGATGCGCGAGCGCCCCTCGTCGCGGCGCGAGGGCGTCGGCATCGTCCGGCACTACAGCCTCCTCACGCACGAGACCTCCTTCCTCGAGGACGTCCTCGCCGGCCTGGCGCGGCCGCAGAAGGCGATCCCGCCGAAGTACTTCTACGACGAGCGCGGCTCGCAGCTCTTCGAGCGCATCTGCGAGCTGCCGGAGTACTACCCGACGCGCACCGAGCTCGCGATCATGGACCGTCACGTGGACGAGATGGCGGCGCTGCTCGGGCCGGACACCCAGCTCGTCGAGTTCGGTTCGGGCGCGGGCGTGAAGACGCGGCTGCTCGTCGACCGGCTCGAGCCTTCGCTCTACGTCCCGATCGACATCGCGGAGAGCACGCTGCGCGAGGCGTGCAAGCGGCTCGCGCTCATGTTCCCCTGGCTCAACATCAGCGCGGTGCTCGCCGACTTCGCCCGGCCGGTGCGGCTGCCCGAGTTCGTCGGCGTCCCGGTGCGCCGGAAGGTGGTCTATTTCCCCGGCTCGACCATCGGCAACTTCACCCCCGACGAAGCGGTCGCGTTCCTCGAGGGCGTGCGCGAGCTGGTCGGTGCGGGCGGGATGCTGCTGATCGGCGTGGACCTGAAGAAGGACAAGCGGGTGCTGGACGCCGCCTACGACGACGCGCAGGGCGTCACCGCCGAGTTCAACCTGAACCTCCTCCACCGCATCAACCGCGAGCTCGGCGGCGACTTCCAGGTGAAGCGCTTCCGCCACAAGGCGTTCTACGACGAGCACAAGGGCTGGATCGAGATGCACCTGGAGAGCCTCTACAGCCAGTTCGCGCACGTGGCCGGGCGGCGGTTCGACTTCCGCGTCGGGGAGACGATCCACAGCGAGATCTCGTGCAAGTACTCGGTGGAGGAGTTCCAGGCGCTCGCCGCGCGTGCGCGCTTCCACGCGGAGAAGGTGTGGACCGACCCGGCGAATCTCTTCGCCGTGCACGCGATGATCGCGGTCTAGCGCCGACCGCGCTGCTCGCCGTCGCGGGTCAGCGCGGCTCGACCCCGCGGCTCCCCCGCGTCACGCCGCCTGCGCGCTCCGGTGGCCGATCGCGCGCGAGATGCGCTCGGCGGTCTCCTTGACGAGGCTCGCCCACGCCGGCTTCATGCGCTCGGCCGGCGCCGACACCGACAGGCCCGAGACGAGCGCGCCGCTGTCGTCGCGCACGCCCGCGCCGATGCAGCGCACGCCGAGCTCCGCCTCCTCGTTGTCGAGCGCGTAGCCCTGCCGCCGCACCTTCTCCAGCTCGCGCTCGAGCAGCGGCAGGCTCTGGATCGTGTTCTTCGTGTAGCCCGGCAGCCCGGTGCGCTCGGCGTAGGCGCGCACCCCCTCCGCCCCGTCGTCGAGCAGGAAGAGCTTGCCGACCGCGGTGATGTGCAGCGGCGCGCGCGCGCCGATGATGTTCACCACCCGCATCAGCGAGCGGCCGCTCGAGGTGCGCTCGATGTAAACGATCTCGTCGTCGCGCCGCACCGACAGGTTCACCGCCTCCCCGATCTGGGCGTGCAGCTCGCGCATGAAGGGGAGCGCGTGCTCGCGCACGCTGATGCGCGACTTCACCAGGTTGCCGAGCTCGAGCAGGCGCATGCCGAGCCGGTAGCTGCCCTGCTCGACGCGCTCGGCCATGCGGTCGCGCACCAGCGCGGTGAGGATGCGGTGCGCGGTGGACGGGTGCAGCCCCGCCTTCGCGGCGAGGATCTTCAGGCTGACCGCGTCGGCCGAGTCGGAGAGCACGTCGAGCAGCTTCATCATCCGCTCGATGACCTGGATGGAGTTCTTGGATTCCTTGTCGCTCACGGGCGATGCGGGTGCGCGGCTGCCGACGGGCGAAAGTCTACACCGCGATCCGGAAGCGGCGCGGGGCGCGGGCGAGAACCCGTGTGCTAAGCTTCGCGCGCCCCGCAGCACGACAAGAACGCGATGCGCGTCGGTCTCTTCGTCACCTGCCTCGTCGACCTGATGCGCCCGAGCGTCGGCTTCGCCGCCATCGAGCTGCTCGAGGCCGCGGGCTGCGCGGTCTACGTCCCGCCGACCCAGACCTGCTGCGGCCAGCCCGGCTACAACTCGGGCGACCGCGCGGCGGCGCGCGCGCTCGCGGAGAAGGTGCTCGCCGAGTTCGAGGACTGCGAATACCTGGTCGCTCCGTCGGGGTCCTGCGCCGGGATGATCAAGACCCACTATCCCGAGCTCTTCGACGACGCCCCGGCGCTGCGCGCGCGCGTCGAGCGCCTCGCCGCGCGCGTCCACGAGCTCACCGATTTCCTCGCCAACGTGGCGCGCCTCGCGCGCGTGCCCGGGGGCTTCCGCGGCCGGATCACCTATCACGACTCGTGCTCGGGCCTGCGCGAGCTGGGCGTGAAGGGGCAGCCGCGCGCGCTGCTCGCGCGCATGCCGGGCCTGGAGCTGGTCGAGATGGGCGACTGCGAGCAGTGCTGCGGCTTCGGCGGGACGTTCTCGGTCAAGTTCGGCGAGATCTCCGGCGCGATCGCCGAGCGCAAGTGCCGGGCGATCGAGGCGAGCGGCGCCGACGCGGTCGTGCTCGGCGACCTCGGTTGCATGCTCAACATCGAGGGCCGGCTGCGGCGGCGCGGCAACGAGACGACGAAGGTGCTGCACGTCGCCGAGGTCCTCGCGGGCAAGAGCGGGCGCTGATGCAGGTCCAGTCGCTCCACTTCAAGCGCCGCGCGCACGAGGCGCTCGGCAACGCGACGCTGCAGTCGAACCTCGAGAAGTTCGGCGCCGGCGGGCTGGCGCTGCTGCGCGCCCGGGCGGTCGAGGCCTACGGGCGCGACGCCTTCGAGCGGCTGCGCGACGCGGGCGCGGAGATCCGCGACCGCTCGCTCGCCGACCTCGACACGCTGATCGAGCGCTTCGAGCGCGAGGCGACCGCGCGCGGCGCGACGGTGCTGTTCGCCCGCACCGGCGAGGAGGCGCGCGACCTCGTGCTCGAGATCTGCCGGCGGCACCGCCTCACGAAGGCGGTGAAGTCGAAGTCGATGCTCTCGGAGGAGGCCGGCCTCAACGAAGCGCTCGCCGCCGCCGGCGTGACCCCGGTGGAGACCGACCTCGGCGAGTACATCATCCAGCTCGCCCACGAGGCGCCGTCGCACATCATCGCGCCGGCGGTGCACAAGTCGAAGGACGAGGTCGCCGACCTGTTCGCGAGCACGCACGCAAAGCCGCGCAAGACCGACATCCCCGCGATGACGCGCGAGGCGCGCGAGGCGCTGCGCGCGCACTTCCTCGAGGCGGATCTCGGCATCTCGGGCGGCAACTTCCTCGTCGCCGAGACCGGCTCGGGCGCGATCGTCACCAACGAGGGCAACGGGCGCATGGTGACGACGCTGCCGCGCGTGCACGTCTGCATCACCGGAATCGAGAAGGTGATCCCGACGCTCGAGGATTTCGCGACGCTGATGCGGCTGCTGCCGCGCTCGGCCACCGGGCAGCCGATCTCGAACTACGTCAGCCTCTTCACCGGGCCGAAGCGGCCGGGCGACCGCGACGGCCCGGAGCACATGTACTTCGTGCTGGTCGACGGCGGGCGCACCAACCTCGTCGGCACGGACATGGAGGAGATGCTGCGCTGCATCCGCTGCGGCGCGTGCATGAACCACTGCCCGGTGTACAAGACCGTCGGCGGTCACGCGTACGGCTGGGTGTACCCGGGGCCGATGGGCTCGGTGCTCACGCCGGCGTACGTCGGGCTCGAGAACGCGCTCGACCTCCCGCACGCGTCCACGCTGTGCAACCAGTGCGGCGTGGTGTGCCCGGTGAAGATCCCGCTGCCCGAGCTGCTCAGGAAGCTGCGCGAGAAGCAGGTCGACCGCGGCCTGCGCCCGTGGACCGAGCGGGCGGGGCTGCGCCTGTGGGCCTGGGCGGCGCTGCATCCGCGCGTGTACGCGTTCGGGACGTGGTGGGCGGCGCGGTACCTGAGGTTCATGGGCGGCGGCGCAAAGCGGATTCGCAAGCTGCCGTTCGCCGGCGGCTGGACCGTGAGCCGCGATTTCCCGGCGCCGGAGGGGAAGACCTTCCGCGAGCTCTACCGCAAGCGGCGCGGCGCCTGAGCCTTTCTCGAGGAGGAGGGGATCATGAGACTGCAGCTACGCGTCGTCGCGACGCTCGCGCTCGCCGCGCTGTGCGCCGGCGCTCAGGCCCAGTACCCCGCGAAGCCGATCCGGCTCGTCGTGCCGTTTCCGGCCGGCGGCGCGGCCGAGCTCGGCGCTCGCGTCTTCGCGCAGCCGCTCGGCCAGGCGCTCGGCCAGCCGGTGGTCGTCGAGGCGCGCCCGGGCGGCGACGGCGTGATCGCCGCCGAGGCGGTGATGAAGGCAGCCCCGGACGGATACACGCTGCTCTACGCGACCAACACCGCGTTCAACTGGGTGCCGGCGACGCGGAAGCAGCCGCCCTACGATCCGGTCGCGGACTTCACGCCGGTGTCGCTGATCGGCTACTTCGGGTTCTTCCTCTTCACCCACCCGAGCGTGCCGGCGCAATCGGTCGCGGAGCTGCTCGCCTACGCGCGCGCCAACCCCGGCAAGCTGAACGCCGGGACCGGGAACAGCACGAGCCAGCTCCTCAGCGCGCAGCTCGCGGCCCTCGAGAAGCTCGACATCGTTCAGGTGCCCTACAAGGGCGACGCCCCGCTCACCATCGACCTCCTGGGCGGGCGCGTGCAGATGGCGTTCGCCACCCCGGGGAGCGCGCTGCCGCAGGTGAAGGAGGGCAAGCTGCGGGTGCTCGCCGCCATGTTCCCGAACCGCAGCCCGCTCATGCCGGAGGTGCCGACCGCCGCCGAGGCGGGGCTCGGCAAGCTCTCGATCACCCCGTGGGGCGGGGTGTTCGGTCCGGCGCGCATGCCGAAGGAGGTGGCCGACCGGCTGGCGCGCGAGATCGCCCGGGTGCTGCAGCGGCCGGAGGTCCGCGAGGGCTTCGGCAAGATCGCCTTCGACCCGAAGAGCTCGACGCCGGACGAGCTGACCGCGCTCCTGCGGTTCCAGATGGAGATCTGGCGCCGCACCGCGGAGTCGGTCGGCATCACGCCGAAGTAGGGCGGCGGCGCAGTCGGCGCGCCGATTCGGGGCAAAATAGCGGCTCTCGCGCCAGGAGAGCCCGCATGAACAAGCCCGTCGAAGTCCAGACCCTCCCCCATTGGATCGGCGGCAAGCCGGTCGCCTCGACGAGCGGCCGCTCGGGCGAGGTCACCAACCCCGCGACCGGCGCGGTCACCAAGCGCGTGCCGTTCGCAACCGCGGCCGAAGTCGACGCCGCGGTGAAGGCCGCGCAGGCGGCGCTGCCGGCGTGGCGCGACGCCCCGCCGCTGCGCCGCGCCCGGGTCATGCAGAAGTTCCTCGCCCTGCTGCAGGAGAACCAGGAGCCGCTCGCCCGGCTCATCACCGAGGAGCACGGCAAGACCCTGCCCGACGCGCTGGGCGAGGTGCAGCGCGGAATCGAGGTGGTCGAGTTCGCCTGCGGCGTCCCGCACCTCCTCAAGGGGGAGCACTCGGAGAACGTCGGCACCCGGGTCGACACCCACACCGTCCGCCAGCCGGTCGGGGTCTGCGCGGGGATCACGCCGTTCAACTTCCCGGCGATGGTGCCGATGTGGATGTATCCGGTCGCGATCGCGTGCGGGAACACGTTCATCCTGAAGATCTCCGAGAAGGTGCCCTCGGCCTCCATGCGGGCGGCCGAGCTCTTCAAGCAGGCCGGGCTCCCCGACGGCGTCTTCAACGTGGTGCACGGCGACAAGGAGGCGGTGGACGCGATCCTCGCGCACCCCGGCATCGGCGCGGTGACTTTCGTCGGTTCGACGCCGATCGCGAAATACATCTACGAGACCTGCGCCAGGCACGGCAAGCGCGTGCAGGCGCTCGGCGGGGCGAAGAACCACGCCGTGGTGCTGCCCGACGCCGACCTCGAGTTCACCACCGACGCGCTGATCGGGGCGGCCTACGGCTCGGCGGGCGAGCGCTGCATGGCGATCTCGGCGGTGGTCGCCGTCGGCGCCGTGGCCGATCCGCTGGTGGACCTGATCAAGAAAAAATGCCAGGCCGTCAAAGTCGGCCCGGGCCACGCCGAGGGCGTGGACATGGGGCCGCTCGTGACGAGGCAGCACCGCGACAAGGTGAAGAGCTACGTGGACCTCGGGGTCAAGGAAGGCGCGAAGCTCGTCGCCGACGGCCGCGGCCTGGTCGTGAAGGGCCACGAGGATGGCTTTTTTCTCGGCACCACGCTCTTCGACGACGTGAAGCCCGGCATGAAGATCTACCAGGACGAGATCTTCGGGCCGGTGCTGATCGTGCTGCGCGTGCCGACGATCGAGGACGCGATCGCGCTGGTGAACGCGAACCCGTACGCGAACGGCACGGCGATCTTCACCGAGTCGGGCGGCGCGGCGCGGCGCTTCGAGAACGAGATCCAGGTCGGGATGGTCGGCATCAACGTGCCGATCCCGGTGCCGGTCGCGTACTACTCGTTCGGCGGCTGGAAGGCCTCGCTCTTCGGCGACCTGCACGTGCACGGCGTCGAGGGCGTCAAGTTCTACACCCGCACCAAGGTCGTCACCACGCGCTGGCCGCACCAGGACACCCCGGCGCCGGGCGGGTTCAGCATGCCGACGCTCGGTTGAGCGGCCGGTCGCCGCGGCGCTGCGTCAATCCGCGCGCACGAGCGGCAGCACCAGCGCCTGCGCGTTCACGCGCGCGCCGATGCGCGCGAGCAGGAGGAACGAGCCGACGAGCTTGCGGTGCAGGAACAGGGTCGCCGGCGGCGGGGCGCGCAGCAGGCCCTGGCGGAACGCGAGGTCGAAGCCGACGTTGCGCACCCGCGACGGCAGCGTCGAGGCCGCGAAGTCGTACGGGCCGCGGTGGCGCAGCGGCTCGCACACGAGCAGGATGAGGTCGACGACCGCGCGCACGCGCTCGCGCGAGTCCTCCGGCGCGAGATACCCGATCTCGGTCGCGTAGCGCTGCACCCGCGCGCGGTGGCCCGCGATCACCGCGCGCGTGATCTCGCGGTAGCGCTCCACCAGCGCGCGCGGGAACTCGCACGTCGCGCCGAAGTCGAGCAGCGCCACGCGCCCGGCCGCGGGGTCCCACAGGTAGTTCCCGAAGTGCGGGTCGGTCTGCATCGCCCGGAACTCGAACAGCTCGCGGAAGACGAGCCGCTCGAGCGCCGCGCCGATCTCGTCCCGGAGCCCCTGCGGGACGGCGGCGAGCGCCTCGAGCGGCTCCCCGTGCACGTAGTCCATCGCCAGCACCCGCTCGGTGGTGAGGTCGGCGTGCACCCGCGGCACCGCGAGGCGCGGCTCGCCGGCGACCAGGCGCCGGAAGCGCGCGAGGTGCCGCGCCTCGGCGAGATAGTCGGCTTCCTCGTGCAGCTGGCGCTTCGCCTCGGCGACGATGCCCGCGATCTCGATCTCGAGCGGCAGCAGGTTGAGCAGCCGCAGCAGCACCGCGACGTTGTCGACGTCGCTGTCCACCGACCGCGCGACGCCCGGGTACTGCACCTTGAGCGCGAGGTCGCGCCCGTCGGCGGCGACCGCGCGGTGCACCTGGCCGATCGACGCCGCGGCGATCGGCTCCTCGTCGAAGCGCGCGAACCGCTTGCGCCAGCCCGTACCGAGCTCCCGTCCGAGCACGCGGGCGAGCTGCGCGGTCGGCATGGGTCTCGCCCCGGACCGCAAGGTGGCGAGTGCCCGCGCGAACTCCGGCGGCAGCAGGTCTTCGCCCTCGAGCGACAGCAGCTGCCCGAGCTTCATCGCCGCGCCGCGCAGGCGCGCCAGGCGCGCCGCCAGCCGCTCGGCGCTCGCCGCGGTCAGGAAGACGCTGCTCGCGCCGGCGGGGGCGGCGGACGCGAGCCGGCGCAGCCCCTCGACTGCGCCGCCGACCGCGAGCTCGCCGGCGGCGACCCCCAGCGAGAAGAGCCGCCCGAGGCGCGTCTGCGGCAGCGCCGTGCCCGGCTTGCGGCGTCCCGGGGTCACCGGCCGCACCCGCGTGCTATGTTTGCCGCCGCCTGCACGGAGGAGAACGAACCCATGGATGACCAGACGCTCTACGATCGCGGCATGGCGGTGCGCAAGGAGGTGCTCGGCGCGCAGTACGTCGACAAGGCGCTCGCCGCCGCCGATTCCTTCAGCCAGCCCTGGCAGGAGTATGTCACCAAGCACTGCTGGGGCGCGATCTGGACGCGCCCCGGCCTCTCGCGCAAGACGCGCAGCATGCTCAACCTCGCGCTGCTCGCGGCCACCGGCCACGCCGAGGAGCTGAAGCTGCACCTGCGCGGTGCGCTCACCAACGGCGTCACCCGCGACGAGATCGCGGAGATCTTCCTGCAGGTCGGCGCCTACGCGGGCGCGCCGAGCGCGCTCAGCGCGTTCCGGACCGCCCGGGAAGTGTTCGCGCAGGAGCAGGGCTGACGCCCGCGGCGGCGAGGCGGTCATGACCGAGGAGACGCGCGAACCCGCGCCCGAGGGCGCGCGGCGCGAGCCCGAGTACCTGACGGTCACGAGCGGGCTGCCGCCGATCCGCGCCGTCGGCCTGGACGCGCCGTGGCGCTGGCTGCGCGCGGGCTGGCGCGACTTCCGCGCGGCGACCGGGGCGAGCCTCTTCTACGGCGGCGTGCTCACCGCGATGGGCGTGATCCTCACGCAGTCGTGGGGGAAGGGCGCGATCGAGATCGCGTTCCTGACCGGCTTCCTGATCGTCGGCCCGTTCCTCGCCATGGGCCTGTACGACATCAGCCGGCGGGTGCGGTCGGGCCGGCGGGCGATGGTCGGCGACACGCTGACCGCGTGGAAGGCGAACCCGGGCGCGATCGGGTTCTACGCGGTGATCCTCGCGCTGCTGCTCGCGGTGTGGATCCGCGTCTCGATCGTCGTGGTGGCGCTGTTCTTCCCGCAGGGCGTGCCGAGCGGCGCGACGCTCGCCGCGCAGCTCCTCGAGTCGCCCGACGCGCTCGCGTTCATCGGCGCCTACGTCGCGGCCGGCTGCGGGTTCGCGCTGTTCGTCTTCGCCACCTCGGTGGTGTCGCTGCCGATGCTGCTCGAGCGCGAGCGGATGGACGCGCTCTCGGCGATGATCACGAGCTTCAACGCGCTGCGCGCCAACTTCCGGCCGATGGTGCTGTGGGGCGCGCTCGTCGTCGCCCTGACCGCGGCCGGGTTCGCGACCTTCTACGTCGGCCTGCTCGTCGCGCTGCCGGTCATCGGGCACGCGACCTGGCACGCGTACAAGGACGTGGTGGAGTGACGCGGGGCTAGGTCGCGCGCGCCGCCAGCGCGCGGCCGAGCTCGGCGTTCGCGCGCGCGAGCATCTCCTCGGTCGTCGCCCAGTCGACGCACGCGTCGGTCACCGACACGCCGTACCGGAGCTGCGACAGGTCGTCCGGGATCGGCTGGCTCCCGGCCGCCAGGTTCGACTCGACCATCAGCCCGACGATCGAGCGGTTGCCCTCGGCGATCTGGTGCACGACGTCGTGGAACACGAGCGGCTGCAGCGTGTGGTCCTTGAGGCTGTTCGCGTGCGAGCAGTCGACGACGATGTTCGCCGGCAGCCCGGCCGCCGCGAGCGCCTTCTCCGCCAGGCGCACGCTCACCGTGTCGTAGTTCGGCCGCCCCCCGCCGCCGCGCAGGACGAGGTGGCCGTGGCGGTTGCCGCTGGTGCGCACGATCGCCGGGCGGCCCTGCGGGTTGATGCCGAGGAAGCTGTGCGGCGCGGCGGCCGAGCGGATCGCGTTCACCGCCACCTCGAGCCCGCCGTCGGTCCCGTTCTTGAACCCGACCGGCGCGGACAGGCCGCTCGCCATCTCGCGGTGCGTCTGCGACTCGGTCGTGCGCGCGCCGATCGCGTACCAGCTGATCAGGTCCCCGAGGTACTGCGGCGACAGGGGGTCGAGCGCCTCGGAGCCCGCCGGCAGCCCCAGCTCGGCGAACTGCGCGAGCAGCCGGCGCGCGCGCACGAGCCCCTCGTCGATGCGGAACGAGTCGTCCATGTGCGGGTCGTTGATGAAGCCCTTCCAGCCGGTCGACGTGCGCGGCTTCTCGAAGTAGACCCGCATCACGACGCAGATCGTGTCGCGCACGCGCTCGGCCGCGCGCGCGAGCCGCGCGGCGTAGTCGAGCGCCGCCTGCGGGTCGTGGATCGAGCAGGGCCCCGCGACCACGAACAGCCGCGGGTCGCGGCGCTCGAGGATCGCGCGCACCGTCTCCCGGCCGCGCGCCACCGTCTCCGCCGCGCGCTCGCTGAGCGGTACGGCGGCGTGCAGCGCCTCCGGCGTCGGCATCTCCTCCATGCCGGCGACGTTGAGGTTTTCGAGGATGGGACGGGTCATGGGCGCGGCGGGGGGGCGCGAGCCGCGATTATCCCCCGAGTCGCAGGGAAACCGGCGCCGCGGGCGCCCGTGCGCGACCGTCGCCGCGGCGCCGCCCGCGGCGGCGTGAGCTACACTGCGCCCGGTGCGCGCGCGGCCTCG
>JAGVSZ010000298.1 GCA_019137045.1 Betaproteobacteria bacterium | reverse complement strand
TCGTTCGACAGCACGCTCTACCGGCTGCGCAAGCTCGTCGACGTCGACGGCGCGATCCAGCTGTCCGAGGGCAAGCTCTCGCTCGACGCCGGCAGCGTGTGGGTCGACGCGCTCGCGCTCGAGGCGCTGCTCGACGCCGAGCCGGCGGACGTCGAGCGCGCGCTCGCGCTGGCCCGCGGCGACTTCCTCGCCGACGAGGCCGCCCTGCCCTGGGCCGCGCGCGCGCGCGACCGGCTGAAGTCGAAGCTCCTGCGCGCAGTGCTCGCCGAAGCGGAGCGGCGCGAGGCGCGCGGCGACTACGCGGCGGCCCGCCCGCTGTACGAGGCGGCGCTCGAGCGCGACAACCTCGCCGAGGCGGTCTACCGCCGCCTCATGGTCTGCCAGCGCGAGATGGGCGACGCCGCCGGCGCGATGCTGACCTACCGGCGGTGCCGCGAGCTGCTCTCGATCGTGCTCGGCCGGGCGCCCGCGCCCGAAACCGAGGCGGTCCGCCGGACGCTCGCCGGCGCCTGACCCCTGCGGCCCGTCGGACAGGACGGGGGCGCGCGGGCCCCGTCAGTCCGCGGTCAGCGATCCGTCAGTCCGCTGCCAGCGCCTCCGAAGCGATCGCGCTGCGGCGCAGCTCGCCCCCGGCTTGCCTCGAACGCACTCGTTTTTTGCTCGCTTAATCAATTGGTTATCCGCTCACCACGCCCCGGCGCCCGGCGAGCGACTCGTGGTCGCCCATCGGTGAGCGATCGGCAAGCTGCTGCGCCGCACCATGCGCTCCGTCGAACGCGAAGACCCGATTCCGAGGACCGCCATGAACAGCTACGTCGAAGCCCATCCCGAGATCCACCTGCCGCCGGTGAGGTCCCCGGCGACCGCCCCGAGCTGGTCGTCGCTCGCCTGGACGCCGTTCACCGTGCGCCACGCGCCGGACGCCGCGGAGCCGGCGGCCGCCGTTGCGCTGGCGGTGCACCGCGCCCGCGAGGTGCTCGCGCGCCGGCTGGGCCGGAGGATTCCGGTACGCGTGCTCGTGGTCGACGGTCCCGCGGACGGCTCGCGGTCGCTGCGCCCCGAGGCGACGCTCTGGATGCCCGCGCAGCCGTCGCCCGGCTGGCCGGAGCTCGCGCGGATGCTCGACGACCGGCTGCCCTCGCGCTCGCGGCTGCTCCTGCGCAGGACGATGGGGCGCGCCGCCGGCCCGCTCGACCTCTCGCCGGTCGCCCACACGTTCGCGATCGACGAATACGCCCGCGCGCTCGCGCAGGCGGCCGGCTCGGCGTTCCCGCGCCGCTGGATCGCGAACGCGTTCGGCGCCTACGCCCGCGTCGTGACGCTCGCCGAGGCCGACCCGGACGCGCTCGCCGCGCAGGCCTACCTGGCCGAGACCGTGGGCGCGGCGCTGCCGCCCTCTTACGCGCTCGCGGACCCGGACGTGCGCGAGGTCGTCGGGCGCATCGAGGCGACGCGCGACGCGGTCCACGCGCACGCGCGCCGCGGCGCCGGACCGCTCGCCCGCTTCCTGCGCGTCTTCCCGGCCGGCATGGCGCCGCGGACCGACCGCGAGCTCGCGCGCCTGGTGCTGCGCGAGCTGGGCGACGCCGCGTTCCTGCCGACGGTCGAGGCGCTCGCCGCCTGACCATCACGACATGAGCTGCCGCATGCAGAAGGCCCTGCCGATGAGAAACGATTCCGGGCGGTTCGCCGCCGACCTGTTCTACATGCTGCTGGTCGTCGCCATCACGGCGTCGGGCATCGCGACCGCGATGACGGTGCTCGACCTGCAGCTGGCCGACGTGATCGCGCTCGCGATGACGTCGAAGGCCTGAAGACCCACCCACCCTGGAGGCTCCCATGACCCCGAAACACCGCATCGCCCTCGCCGCGACGGTCGCCGCCGTCGCCCTGCTGGGCGCGCTCGGCTACGTCGTACCCCCCGTTCTGGCGGTCACGGCGCAGGCCGCCGCCAGGCCGGCGGCGGACACAATCGCGCGCGGCCGCTACCTGATCCGCACGAGCGGCTGCAACGACTGCCACACGGCGGGATTCGCGATGAGCGACGGCAAGGTCCCCGAGAAGGACTGGCTCACCGGCGACGCGCTGGGCTGGCAGGGACCCTGGGGGACGACCTACGCGCCGAACCTGCGCCTCTACTTCCGGACGCTCGACGAGGACAGCTGGGTCAAGGTCGCGAAGGCGCGCGAGTTCCGCCCGCCGATGCCGGGGCCCTCGCTCCGCGCGATGACCGACGACGACCTCCGCGCGATCTACCGGTACGCGCGCGCGCTGGGGCCGGCGGGCGGCGCCGCCCCCGCCTACACGCCGCCGGGCCAGAAGGTCGCCGGGCCGGTCGTCGTCTTCCCCGCGCCGCCGAAGTGAGCCGGTGCCCGGACCGCAGGACGCACGCGATGAACGCGCAACGACGTCGCGACCCTCCCGGCCGGCCGGCGGCCCCCGCGGCGACCGGCCGGCAGGATGCCCTCGCCACGGCTCCCGAGGCATCCCCGGACGCCGCAAAGCCGCCCGATGCCGCCGCCCCCGCAGCAGCGCGCTCGAACCCGCGCAAGCGGCGGCCGAAGTTCGTCTTCTAGCATCCGGGGTCCCGCGCCCCGGGTTCCCCGCCTCGCGACGGCGCCGACCCGGCGCCGGCCCGTCCTGAGCCGGCCGAACCGCCGGCTCGGGACGGGCGCGCGAGCCCGCCGCGGACCCTCCCGTAGAATCGCGGGATGCGCGTCCTGCGCCTCGCCCGCATCGTCCACGTCGCGCTCAAGCACGGCCTCGACGAGTTGCTGCTCGGCCACGAGCGCGTGCAGGGGCTGCGGCCGTTCGTCAACCGCGTCCTGTTCTGGCGCGACCTCTCGCGTCCGCGCGCCGAGCGCCTGCGCCTCGCGCTCGAGGACCTGGGGCCGATCTTCGTCAAGTTCGGCCAGATGCTCTCGACGCGGCGCGACATCCTGCCGCCCGACATCGCCGACGAGCTCGCGAAGCTGCAGGACCGCGTCCCGCCGTTCCCGTCGGAGCAGGTGATCGCGACGCTGGAGCGCGTCTACCGCAGGCCGGTGGACCAGGTGTTCGCGTCGTTCTCCCGCGAGCCGGTCGCGAGCGCGTCGGTCGCGCAGGTGCACTTCGCCGAGCTGCCGGCGACGGCCGGCGGCGCGCCGACGCCGGTCGCCGTCAAGGTGCTGCGCCCCGCGATCTCGGGCGTGATCGAGAAGGACCTCGCGCTCATGCAGGCCGCGGCGATGCTCGTCGAGCGGCTGTGGTCCGACGGCAAGCGGCTCAAGCCCCGCGCCGTCGTCGCCGAGTTCGAGAAGACGCTGCGCGACGAGCTCGACCTCACGCGCGAGGCGGCGAACGGGTCGCTGCTGCGGCGCAACTTCCGGCACTCGCCGCTCCTGCTCGTCCCCGAGGTCTACTGGGACTACACCGAGCCCGAGGTGCTCGTGATGGAGCGCATGTCGGGCATCCCGATCGGCCGCATCGACGAGCTCAGGGCCGCCGGCATCGACTTGAAACGCCTGTCGCGCGCCGGCGTCGAGATCTTCTTCACGCAGGTGTTCCGCGACGGCTTCTTCCACGCGGACATGCACCCGGGCAACATCTTCGTCGCGACCGACCCGGCGAACCACGGCAAGTACGTGGCGCTCGACTTCGGGATCGTCGGCACGCTGGCGGAACCCGACAAGCGCTACCTCGCGGTCAACTTCCTCGCGTTCTTCCGCCGCGACTACCACCGCGTCGCGACCGCGCACGTCGAGTCCGGCTGGGTGCCCGCCGGCACGCGCGTGGACGAGCTCGAAGCCGAGATCCGCGTCGTCTGCGAGCCGATCTTCGACCGGCCGCTCGCGCAGATCTCGCTCGGCAAGGTGCTCCTGCAGCT
>JAGVSZ010000167.1 GCA_019137045.1 Betaproteobacteria bacterium | reverse complement strand
GACGCCGATGACGACGAAGACCGCGGTGAGCGAGGCCATGAACGTCCTGAAGGCCGCGTTCGCCCGCTCCACCGGCACCGCCGTCGGCACCACCACCACCTGCGCGCCGATCACCTCGTTCAGCTGCCAGCCGAAGCCGTTCGCCGGCCCGTAGCGGTCGACCATCGTCTTCGGCGCCGCCTCCACCGTGCTGTGGCAGACGAGGCACGCCGGGTCCTTGATCTGGAACGGCCGCGCGATGTAGAGGGTGCGCCCGGTCGGCGTGTCGCGCTCGCCCACGATCTCGCCGCGCTCGGGGCTGGCGCGGAACTGGCCGATGATGTCGCTCTCCCACTCGACCGCGCGGTCGCGCGGGTTGGTCGGGTTGAGCGCGGCCTCCTTGTAGCTGTACTCCGGGAACTTCTTGCGCAGGCCGTTGAGCACCTCGGTGGCCGAGTACGACGGGACCGACTGCGGCAGGAAGCTGTACTTCAGCTGCGTCTGGAGCAGCGGCCCGACCTGGCCCGAGGTGTAGGCGCGCGTGGAGAGCGACGCCTCGAGCAGCAGGCGCGCGTTCTGCAGGATCTCCTCGCGCGCGTTCTTCTGCAGGAGGTCGTGCGACACGTATCCGGCCGCGGTGAGCCCGAGCAGGAACACGAGGAGGAACACCAGGTTGAACTTCAACATCAGCTTCATTGCGGCCTCCTGGTCAGCGTCATGCGCCTATTGCGTCGGCCCGGGCTTGGCGGGGGACGCCGCCTCGGCCGCCGCCGGCTCGGGCGGCGGCTTCGGCTTGTACTTTTCGGGGAACAGTATGGGGTCCCACTCGGGGTGGTGGCGCAGATTCGCGATCAGCGCCGTGCGGAAGGCGAGGTCGTGGTTCGCCTTCGGGATGAACGGGCGCATCAGCGCCCTGCGGATCTCGGGCGGGGCCTTCAGCCACATCTCGACCTCGCCGTAGGCGAGCTCGCCGAGCGGCCGCGGCTGCGTCTCGCGCTCCTTCCACTTCGCCGCGCGCGCGGGCAGGTTGTCCATGTAGCTCCTCGGCATCGCGCTCACGAACGCGCCGGCGGGGCGCGGCTGGAGTGCGCCGCGGCTCTCGCTCCGGCGCGCGAAGTACTCGCCGCCGCGCACGCGCACCGGGCTCGACGGCACGGCCTTCACGAAACCCTCGGCGATGCGCGCCTCCCCGGCCTCGACGAAGAGCGCGCCCTCCGCGTCCCCGACCTGCGCCACCGCGATCGCGTCGGCGGCGACGAGGCCGAACACCGGCGTGGACAGCCGCAGGGGGGCCGCGGCCTTCGGGTTCGCGAACTTGACCCAGCCGCGCATGAGGTAGAGCTCGGAGATGCCGCCAGACTTCGCGCCGCGCGCGGCGAGCGCGGCGGCGTAGAAGCGCGCGCCCGGACCGAGGCTCAGGATCAGGCCGTCGGCGAACTCGAACTGCGCGAGGCCCCGGTCGCCGACCTCGACGATGTCCCCGGAGTGGAGCCGCACGCCCTCGGCGAGCGCGAGGCGCGCGGTGCCGCGCAGCAGGGCCGCCTGGCCCTCGAGCAGCGTGACGGCCGCGGGGAGCTCGGCGCCCGCGCACGCGAGCGCCGCCGCCAGGGACGCTGCGGCGACCAGCAGAGCCAGTGCGCGCGAAGCCCGCACGCGTATCCCCCTCTCCTGGTGCGCGGCCTTTCCAGCCGCTCTTCTGCCCCGGCGCTTGCGCCGCGGGAAGCAGAGGATACTAGGCGGGTCGCAGGGGAGGCGTCAATCGGCCGGCCGGCCGGGGCGAAGAGCGGGTGCACGACGGTTCGCGGGCGTGGCGGCCCGCATATACTGCCTGCCGGACGCGTTCACGCGGTATCGGCAAGATGACCGAGGCCATCCACCGCGCCATCCTGTTCGTCGACATCAGCGGCAGCACGCAGCTCTACGAGCAGCTCGGCGACGCGCAGGCGCTCGCGCGCGTGGAGGCCTGCCTGCGGCTCCTGCAGGCCGTCACCGAGGAGCTCGCCGGCCGGGTGGTCAAGTCGACCGGCGACGGCCTGATGTGCGCGTTCGACGACGCCGTGCCGGCCATGCAGACGGCGCGCGCGATGCAGCTGCGGGTGTTCGAGCAGCGCGCGCTCGGCGGCCCGACGCTGGCGATCCACGTCGGCTGCCACTACGGGCCGACGCTCGAGAGCGGCGGCGACCTGTACGGCGACGCGGTGAACGTCGCCGCGCGGATGGCGGGCGTGGCCAAGGTCGGCCAGATCATCGCCACCCAGGACGTCGTCGCGCGCCTGGGCGGGCCGCTGCGCGAGAAGACGCGCCCGCTCGACCGCGTCGCGGTGAAGGGCAGGCGCGAGCAGGTCGAGATCCACGAGTTCGTCTGGCAGGACTCGGCCGAGCTCACCATCCTGAGCAGCACCCTCACCGAGGAGCGCGTGCCGCGCCTGCGGCTCGCCGCCGGCGGCCGCGAGCTGTGGTTCGACGGCAGCGGCGCGGGCGCGGTGACGCTCGGCCGCGACGCGACCTGCGACATCGTGCTCGACGACCGCAAGGCCTCGCGCCAGCACGCGCGCATCGAGCGCCGGCGCGACAAGTTCGTGCTGGCCGACCACAGCTCGAACGGCACGTTCGTGCAGATCGCGGGCGAGCCCGAGATCGCCCTGCGGCGCGAGGAGCTGGTCCTGCGCCTGCGCGGCCGCATCGCGCTCGGCCACCGCACCGGCGACCCCGAGGCCTCCGTCGTCGAGTTCTCCTGCGAGTAGCGCCGGCTCAGGACTCGACCCGGTTCCGGCCGCCCCGCTTGGCGCGGTAGAGCGCCTTGTCCGCCGCCTTGATCACCGCCTCCGGGTGGTCGTTGCGCTCGGCGCGCTCCGCGACGCCGATGCTCACCGTCACCGCGATCGTCTGCCGGCTCGGCGCGCCCGTCCGGCGGCGCCTGCCGGCGCGCCTGCGCCGCGGGCGGTCCGGCGCGCGGATCGCCATGCGGTAGTCCTCGATGTCCGCGCGCAGGGCCTCGAGGTGCGGCAACGCGTCGGCGGCGGACGTGCCCGCGAAGAGGACCGTGAACTCCTCGCCGCCGTAGCGGAACGCCTGCCCGCCGCCGCCCACGCGCGCGAGCCGCGCCGCGACCATGCGCAGCACCTGGTCGCCGACGTCGTGGCCGTACGCATCGTTGCAGCGCTTGAAGTGGTCGACGTCCACCATCGCGATCGCGTAGCGCCTCGAGACCGACTTCAGCCGCTCGTTGAGCGCGCGGCGGCTGGGCAGGCGGGTGAGCTCGTCGCGGAAGGCGAGGCGGTAAGTCTCCTGCAGGACCCCGACCACGAGCACGAGCCCCGCCGCGGCGGCGAACATCGCGGGCGCGCCCTGCACGCGGGAGAAGTGCAGGGCGAGCGCGAACGCCGCGAGCGCCCAGCCGAGCGCGGCCACGGTCGCCGAGCGCCGGACCGCGGCCGCAACGGCGATCGCCGCCAGCCCGAGCGCGGTGGCGACCCATCCGAGCTGCGGGACCGGCGTGGCGAACGGCGCGGGCGCCGCGGTGAGCGGGGCGTACGCCCAGTCGACGGTCACGGCGCGGCCGGAGGCGACGATCCACCAGACGAGCGCCGCCGCGGCCGCGATCACGCCGATCCGGGGCAGGGCGTGCACGCTCAGCGTGCCGCGCTCCTCCAGCCAGGCGAGCGCCGCGAGCACGACGGGTCCGAGCACGCACAGCCCGGCGAACGTCGCGCGCCCGGCGAGGGTCCCCGGCGCGCCGCCCGCGAGCCGGGTGAGCGCGGCGTATCCGAGCGCGAGCGCGACCGCGGCGAAGACGATCCGCCCGCGGTGGAACGCGAGCCCGAGGAGCGCCGCGAGTGCGAGCGCGCCGTACGCCGCCGCGGGGAGCAGCGCGGCGGCCACCCGCGGCAGCCCG
>JAGVSZ010000194.1 GCA_019137045.1 Betaproteobacteria bacterium | reverse complement strand
TCAGGTCCTGATGCTCGTGATCTACCCGAAGAGCGCCCGCGACGATCTGACTGCGGACGAGCGCAAGATGCTCGCGAAGCTGGTGGAACGGGAGTTGGCGAATGGATAAGAAGCTGCTGGCGGAACTGGTTCAGAGCATTAAGGCGGCGGGCGAGTACGTTCGCGGCGAGGGCAAGGCTGCGCGCGTGTTCGAGTATCCCGACGCCGACGTGAAAGCCGTCCGCGAACGGATCGGCCTCTCGCAGGCGCAGTTCGCCAGGATGATCCGCGTCAGCGTGAAGACGCTTCAGAACTGGGAGCAGAAGCGGCGTTCGCCTACCGGACCCGCTGCCGCGCTGCTGCAGATCGTCGCCAGCGAGCCGCGGGTAGCGCTGCGCACGCTCCACAAACCCAGGCGTGGCCGGCGGCAGTCCGAGACTAGGCGGGCCGCCGCCTGATCTGCCTGTGCCGGTTCTCCACAACCTGGCCGCGTCCCTGACGTCTTCGCGCGTGAGAACGCGCTAGAGATGTGCAGCGCCGCTCTTCGAAGTCCCGCGGGATCAGTGCCTTACTCCGCGTCTTCCAACTCGCTTTGGAAGCGGTAGGTCCCGGGTTCGATTCCTGGAGCCGGCTCCGCTAGCGTGGAGCGAGGACGACGCCGCGCGCTGCTCGCGCCGGCACTTCCCACCGGTCTTCGGTGTCGCCGAACCAGTTCTCCAGCTTGACGATCCCGCCGCCCGTCGTCGCCGCCTGCGTCACAGCGAAGGACGTGGCCTCGTCCAGGGTGTCGAAGAACGCCGGCTCTTCCTCGTGCGGCCGCTCGCCGTCGCGCTCCGCCACGACTTCCCAGCCGTCGAACAGCGCCGCCGGGTACACGACGTAGACCGGCCGCTGCCGGTCCGCTGCGCTCGATGCGTCCGGCGTCGAGCGCCCGGCCGCCGTCGATCGAAGGCTCACGCCTCGGGCAGGTCGACCGCTGCGAGCAGGCGCGGCAGCGGGCGCAGCCCGCCCGCGCGCAGGACCCGGAACGCGGCCTGGACCGCGTCCACGGCGAAGGGGCGCCCCGGGGCGGACTCGATCTCCGTCACGCGGCGCTCGAGCTTGCCCGCGCGCAGTTCGCGCCTGATGCGCGCAAAGGTGTGCGCGATGTTCGTGTGCGTCGCGGGCGTGTAGCGGAACGCGCTCGACAGGCACGAGAGATGGCCTTTCGGCAGAACCTTCGACATGGCGCCGTCCTCCTTTGCGCGCCGCGAGCCGATCGCGGTCTACGCAAAGGGTAGGGCGCGCCGGGCGGGCCGCGCGGGAACTGTTGACCGCGCCGTTGTGCGCAATTCACCAGCCGGGCCGGCCGCGCGCGCGGCGTGCGCCCGGGCGGCGCCGGCTCACTCCAGGTCGGCTGCCGCCTGCGCCGCGCGCAGGCGCCGCCCGAGCGCGTGCCGCGCGCGCAGTCGCCGGTCGGTCACGATCTCGCTCAGCGCCGCGCCGACGACCGCGGCCACGCCGAGCAGCGGCAGCACGAGCGCGAGCCCGGGCACGCCCGCGACCGCGCCGCCCACGAACAGCATCAGCACGCTCACCAGCGGGTGCAGCTTGAGGCTCTTGCCGACGGTCGCGGGCAGGAAGACGAAGTCGTCGAGCAGGCGCACGAAGATGAACAGCATGATCGCCCAGTAGGCCATCTTCGGGTCGCCGGAGAAATCGGTCGCCGCCACCAGCACAACCAGCACGCACCCGGCGATCGAGCCGACGTACGGGACCCAGGCGAGCACGGCGCAGATCAGCCCGAGCAGCCACGCGCCCGGCAGGCCGAGCGCCCAGAGGCCGAGCCCGAGCGCGACCGTGTCGAGCGTGCGCTCGAAGTACGCGTTCGGGACGGCGCGCGCGATGAAGCCGTGGAAGCGCCGCCCGTCGCGCAGGATGAAGAACGCGAGGAACGGTCCGAGCAGCAGCGCCGGCAGCCACGCGAGGATGGACACGGCGAGCGGCTGCACCTGGCGCTTCACGAAGGTCTCGGAGTACTCGTTCATCCACGTGGTGACGCTCTCCGCGAGCCCCGCGCGCGCGAGCACCGACCAGCGTCCCTCCAGGAGCGCGAGCGTGCGCTCGAGCAGGCCCGCGCCGGCGCGCAGGTAGCGCTCGACGCCGGCCTGCCAGTCCTCGGCGCGCGCGCCGGCCCAGGCGATCAGCGCGAACGAGGCCACGATCAGCGCGACCACGAACACGGAGGTGACGAGCGCCGCGGCGCCCTGGCGGGAGAGGCCCGCGTACATGAGCCGCCGCATCGGCGGGTCGAGCACGTAGGACAGCACCAGGGCCATCAGCGCGGGCACGACCAGCCACAGGATGTGATTGAGCGCGACCAGCAGCAGGCACGTCGCCGCGAGGATCCCGACCCAGGCGATCGGGCCCGGTCCGCGGTGCGCGACCGGCGTGGGGGCGTCGTGCGCCGCGGTCACAGGACGGTGCCGCGCAGCCGCCGGCCGAGGTGGCGCGCGAACTGGAACAGGATGCGGCTGGAGAGGCGCGATTCGGTCTCGAGCAGCGACAGGAGGTCGCTGCCGAAGAACACCGCGAGCTGGCACGGCTCGAGCGCGCGCGCCTGCGCCGAGCGCGGCGCCGGGTCGAGCAGCGCCAGCTCGCCGAAGAAGCTGCCCGCCCCGATCTCGGCGATCGGGTGCTCCGGGCGTCCCTGCCGGCAGATGACCACCCGCCCCTTGCGCACGATGTAGAGCGCGTTGCCCTCCTCGCCCTCGTCGAAGATCACTTCGCCCGCGAGGTACTCGCGCTCGTGCAGGAGCCCCTGCACGATCTTCAGCTCGCGCGGCGACAGGTCCGCGAAGAGCGAGAGCGACTTGAGCGCGTGGAGATCGGTGCCGACCGCGGCACGCAGAAAGCCGAGCATGGCGCGAGTCTAGGGAAACTCCGGCGGCGGGGCCACCGCGCCGGCCGGCAATTGCGCAACTCCTCGGCAAAACCCCGGCGGCGGGACGGGCCGCACCGTCCGGGCGCGCGCGAAAGGGGGAAGAGGCCGCCCGGGGCCCCTTCCCACCGGCCTGCCCGGGCGCGTGCCGGGGTCAGGCCGCCGTGCGGTCGAGCTCGGGGAGCGGCGCGGTTTCCGCCGGTTCGGGGGCGCTCTCCGCGGTCACGGCGCGCAGCTCCCGCAGCGAGGGGGTGCGTTGGTAGACCCGCTTGAGATGCTCGGGACAGTAGCTGTAGCCCTCCCTGACGGGGTTGCCGCAGAAGGCGAGGAAGCCGTCCTCGCCCCTGCAACCGCCATGGTATTGGCAGCCGCGGACGGGCAGCACGACCGCGGGCGCGCGCGGGCTCGCGTGAGGTCTGGTGGACATGGGGGTGCTCCGGAATTGCGGGATCAATATGGAGATCGATTGCGCCCGCGCAAGTTCCCGTGCCGGACGGCCGCCCTCATTAGAATCCGGCTTCGGGACGCTCAAGCGGACGGTCAGCGTGCACGACGACACCAAGGTGATCCACTCCGGGCGGCACCCGGAGCGCTTCGAGGGCGCGGTGAACCCGCCCGTGTTCCATGCGTCCACCATCCTCGCGCGCTCGCTCGCGGAGTGGGAGGGCAAGAAGGCCGACCGGGCGCGCGGCGTGCCCGGAACCTACTACGGCCGGATGGGAACGCCGACCACGCAGGCGCTGGAGGAGGCCGTGCGCGAGCTCGAGGGCGGTCACGCGACCGTGCTCGTCCCCTCGGGGCTCGCGGCGTGCGCGGTGGCGCTGCTCAGCACGGTGCAGGCCGGAGACCACGTGCTGATCACGGACAACGTGTACGGCCCGACGCGCACGTTCGCGACGCGCTTCCTCGCGCGCTTCGGCGTCGAGGCGACCTTCTTCGATCCGCTCATCGGCGCGGGCATCGGCGCGCTCATGCGCGACGACACACGCGCGGTGTTCCTCGAGTCGCCCGGGTCGCTCAGCTTCGAGGTGCAGGACGTGCCGGCGCTCGCCGCGGCGGCGCGCGCGCGCGGCGCGACCGTGCTCATGGACAACACGTGGGCGACGCCGCTCTACTTCAAGCCGCTCGCGCACGGCGTCGATCTCTCGATCCAGGCCGCGACCAAGTACGTGGTCGGCCACTCCGACGCGCTGCTCGGCACGATCACCGCGAACGAGCGCGCGGCCGAGCGGCTGCGCGCTGCGCACTACGAGCTCGGCCAGACGGTCGGTCCCGACGACGCGAACCTCGCGAGCCGGGGCCTGCGCACGATGGCGGTGCGCCTTCCCCGGCACTGGGCGACCGGCGTGCGCCTCGCCGAGTGGATCGCGCGCCAGCCCGAGGTCGAGCGCGTCCTGCACCCCGCGCTGCCGGGAGATCCCGGACACGCGCTCTGGAAGCGCGACTTCGCCGGCGCGAGCGGGCTCTTCGGGGTGGTGCTGAAGCCGGTCGCCCGCGCCGCGTACGCCGCGCTGATCGACGGCCTGGAGCTCTTCGGCATCGGCGCCTCGTGGGGCGGTTACGAGAGCCTGATCATGCCGATGAGCCCGGGCGACACGCGCTCGGCTACGAACTGGAACTACCCCGGCCCCTGCTTCCGCATCCACGCCGGGCTCGAGCAGCCCGACGACCTGCTCGCCGACCTCGAAGGCGGATTCCGGCGGCTGCGCGCCAGGCTGTAGCGGACCAGGCGGGGCGGCCGTCGTGCCGGGCTAGAATGACGCCCTTCCCGCCGTCGCGGAGCCCGTCATGGCCAAGCTGAAGATCGAAGGCTCGTTCGTCGCCCTGATCACCCCGTTCAACAAGGACGGCGCGGTGGATTTCGGCGCGTTCCGGACGCTGCTCAAGTTCCAGGAGGACCACGGCACCCGCGCGGTGCTGATCATGGGCTCGACCGGCGAGACCTCGATGCTCGCGCCCGAGGAGAAGAAGGCGATCATCGTCGAGACCGCGAAGATGAAGAGCGGGAAGATGCTCTGCTTCTACGGCTGCACCGGCAACAACACCGAGGCCACGATCGAGAACGTGAGGTTCGCGCGGGCGAACGGCGCCGACGGCGCGATCCTCGCGGCGCCCGCCTACATCTGCGCCTCCGAGGCCGACGCCGAGCAGTTCTTCCTCGAGGTCGCGGACGCGACCGACCTTCCGCTCGGCATCTACAACAACCCGCCGCGCGTGAAGACCGATCTCCACTGGGACCACCTGCTGCGCATCTTCCGGCACCCTAACTATGTGGTGCACAAGGAGTCGACGACGCGCGTCGGGCAGGTGGCGCAGGTCCTCGCCGCGCAGCCCGACGTCTCGGTGATGTGCTGCGACTCTCCCAATCTCGGGCTGGTCGTGCCCACGATGTCGCTCGGGGGGCACGGCACCGCCAACATGACCGGCAACATCGCCCCGGCGGAGCTCGCGACGATCTCGGCGCCCTGGCGCGGCTACGCCGAGGCGCAGGCGTTCAAGGAGACGTACCTGCGCTGCCTGCCGCTCCTGCACTACACCTACTCGGCGATCAACCCGGTCGCGGTGAAATCGCTCATGCGGGCGATCGGGCTGCCGGCGGGCGCGCTGCGCCGGCCGCTGCGCGCGCTCGAGGGCGAGGCGCTGGAGAAGGGCGTACGGGTCGTGCGCGAGCTCGGCCTCGACCGGAAGTACGGGCTCAAGCTCCCGTCCGCGCTCAAGGTCGCATAGCCGCGTCCCCTGCCGCGCGGGCGGCGGGACGGGACCGGGGTCCCCAGCGGCGGCGTGCGGCGCGAGGAGTCGTCCCGACGGCGACGCGTCACTCCCGGGTCGTCGCGAGCGCGCCGCCGGCGAACGCCGCGGCGAGAAAGTCCACGAAGGCGCGCACCTTGGCCGAGAGGTGCCGGCGGCTCGCGTACACGGCGTAGATCCCCGCCGGCGCCGGCGCGTAGTCGGGGAGTACCCGCACCAGCCGGCCCGCCGCGAGCTCCGCGGCGACCATGAAGTCGGGCTCCATCGCGATCCCGATCCCCTCCACCGCCGCGGCGATGAGCAGATCGCCGTTGTTCGCGTGCACCGGGCCCGAGACGCGGACCGCGTGCTCCCCGCCGGCCCGATCCCGGAAGCGCCAGGTGCTCCGCAGCGGCAGGTATTCGTAGGTCAGGCAGGCGTGGTGCGCGAGGTCGGCCGGCGTCGCGGGCGCGCCGCGCTCGCGCAGGTAGAGCGGGGCGGCGCACGTCACCAGCCGCGTCTCGCCGAGCCGGCGCCCGATCAGGTTCTGGCCCGGCGCCTCGCCGATGCGCAGGGCGAGGTCGAACCCCTCCTCCACGAGATCGACGAAACGGTCGGAGAGCTGGACGTCGAACCGGACCTCGGGATGGCGCGCGACGAACGCGCCGACGAGCCGGGCCGCGTGGCGCACGCCGAAACTGATTCCGCACGTGAGGCGCACCGTGCCGCGCGGCCGCGCCGCGCTCCGGGTCGCCATCTGTTCCGCCTCGTCCAGGTCAGCAAGCACTTGCACACTTCGCTCGTAGAAGTCCTGACCGCTCTCGGTGAGGCTGAGCCGCCGGGTCGTCCGGTTGAGCAGGCGGACGTCCAAGCGCGCCTCGAGGTCAGCGATGTGCCGAGAGCACGCGGACGTCGAGATCCCGAGTCGGGTCGCGGCTTTGGCGAAACTGCCGTCTTCCACGACACGGACGAACACTTGCATGGCGGTAAAGCGGTCCATTCTATTATTCAGTAAATCGGGAGAATGAATTGCAGAATATCATCTTTATCCCGATATTAGCAATTGGCAGAATCAACTCATTCCGATCCCATCTCGAGGAGCCTCACCGTGATCGACGTCCGCACTGCCCCCTACGCCGCGTTCGTGCTGCGCATCGCGCTCGGCGCAATGTTCATCGCGCACGCCCTGCTCAAGTTCGTCGCCTTCACCCTGCCGGGCACCGTGCAGTTCTTCGAATCGCTCGGCCTGCCCGGCGTGCTCGCCTACGTCACGGTCTGGGCCGAGCTGATCGGCGGCGCGCTGATCCTCGCCGGCCTCGGCACACGCTGGGTGGCCGCCGCGCTCGTGCCGATCCTGCTCGGCGCGCTCTGGGTCCACTCCGGCAACGGCTGGCTGTTCACCGCGCAGGGCGGCGGCTGGGAGTACCCGGCCTTCCTGGCGGCCGCCGCGGCTGCACTGGCGCTGCTCGGCGGCGGCAAGTTCGCGCTTTCGAGTCTCTTCATCCGCGCGCCGCAGCTGCGCGCCGCTTAACAGGAGAACGCATATGAAGCTCTACTACTCACCCGGCGCCTGCTCCCTCTCGCCGCACATCGTCGCCCGCGAGGCGGGCATCGCGCTCGACCTGGTGAAGGTCGATCTCAAGGCGCGCAAGCTCGAGGACGGCGGCGACTACGCCCGCATCAACGCCAAGGGCTACGTGCCGACGCTCGCGCTCGACGACGGCACGCTCCTCACCGAGGGGCCGGCGATCGTGCAGTACCTCGCCGACCGCGCGCCCGCGTCAGGCCTCGCGCCGGCGAACGGCACGATCGAGCGCTACCGCCTCCAGGAGTGGCTGAACTTCCTCACCTCCGAGGTGCACAAGTCGTTCTCGCCCCTCTTCAACCCGCAGGCGGCGGAGGGCTGGAAGGAAGCCGCGCGCGCGAACATCGCGCGCCGCTTCGACTTCCTCGCGGAGCGGCTCGGCCCGAGCGCGTACCTCATGGGCGAGCGCTTCACGGTCGCCGACGCCTACCTCTTCGTCCTCCTCAACTGGTGCCCGTGGACCGGCGTCGACCTCGGTCGCTGGCCGGCGCTGCAGGCGTACCACGCGCGCGTCGCCGCGCGGCCGAAGGTGCAGGAGGCGCTGCGCGCCGAAGGGCTCGCAAAGTAGTCGCGGCCCCGCGCGCGGCTTGCGCCGCGCGCGGGGGGCCGGTACCCTGCGCGGCCTGACCGACTCGCAGGGGGAAGCCCATGATCGAACTCTACTTCGCGCCCGGCGCCTGCTCGTTCGTGCCGCACGCGGGGCTCGAAATCGTGCAGGCGGCGACTGGAGAGAGCTTCGAGCCGAGGCTGGTGAAGCTGCATCGCGGCGAGAACCGCACGCCCGAGTACCTAGCGATGAATCCGAACGGGCAGGTCCCGGTGCTCGTGGTCGACGGCAAGGTGCTCACGCAGATCGTCGCGATCTGCGACTACCTCGACCGGCGCTTTCCGCAGGCCGGCCTGCTGCCGACCGAATCCTGGGCGCGCGCGCAGGCGCTGTCGCAGCTCGTGTGGATGAACAACACCGCCCATCCCACCTTCAACCAGGTGTTCATGCCCGACCGCTACGCCGAGAGCGAAGCGGCGCGCGCCGAGGTGCGGGCCAACGCGGCGGCACGCTATCGCGCCTGCCTCGAGCGGGTCCAGGACTGGGCGGCGGGCGCGGCGCCGTACTGGTTCGGCGCCCAGCCGTCGTTCCATGATGCCTACGCCTTCACGCTGCTGCGCTGGGGCGGCTTTGCCGGCATCGACCCGGCCTCGCTGCCGAGCTATCGGGCGTACGTCGAGCGCGTGATGCAGGCGGCGCCGGTGGCCGCCGCGCTCGCGCGCGAGCGCGTCAAGCTCGACACCTACAAGCCGGCGGCGTAGACGCGGACCGCTACCGGCGCCGCGTCTTGCGGCGCGTCGGTGGCGCGGCCGGCGACCGTGCCCGCGCACGCGATCCAGCCGAACCGCCGCCGGCGCCGGCCACCGGAGTCTGCAGTCGGACGACCGGCGCTTTGCGTGCGTAGGGCTCCACGTCCACGAGCGCGGACAGCGCCGCGCACCCCTGCGTGAGCCGCGAGGTGCCCACGTCGAGCGACAGCACGTTCGGATTGCCCGCGAGGTCGAGCCCGTGCGCATCGGGCGCGTACCACGCGCCGGTCGCCATCACCGCCACCCCGGGCCGCACGCCCTCGTCGAGCACGGCGCCCGCGAGGCACGCGCCGCGGTCGTTGAACACGCGCACGACCTGGCCCGGCTTGATCTTCCGCCGGGCCGCGTCGGCCGGGTTGAGCCGGATCGGCTCGCGGCCCGCAACCTTGTTCGCCTGCGCGACCGGGCCGGGATCCATCTGCGCGTGCAGGCGGTCGGGCGGCTGGATCGTCACGAGGTGCAGCGGAAAGGCCTTCGCCGCGGGCGCGCCGAGCCACTCGCCGGGCGCGAGCCACGCGGGGTGCGGCGGGCAGTCGTCGTAGCCGAACGACGCGATGCGCTCGGAGTAGAGCTCGATCTTCCCGGACGGCGTCTTGAGCGGGTTCGCTTCCGGATCCGCGCGGAACGATTCGAACAGCACGAACGGCTGCGCCGGGGGCGGCAGCTCGACGTAGCCCCGCTCCCAGAAGGCGTTGAATTCCGGCAGGTCGACGTCCCGCCGGGCGGCGCCCTCGCGCACGCCGTCCCAGATCCAGCGCAGCCACTGCATCTCGCTCCGCCCCGCGCTGAAGGCGTCCGCGCACCCGAGGCGCGCCGCGAGCTCGTTGAAGACGTCGAAGTCGTTGCGGCTCGCCGCGACCGGCTTGATCGCCTGGTGCATGGCGAACACGTAGCGGTCGCGCGAGCTGCCGCCGACGTCGTTGCGCTCCAGGACGGTGGTCGCGGGCAGGACGATGTCGGCGTGACGCGCGGTCGCCGTCCACCAGCTCTCGTGCACGACGACCGTCTCCGGCCTCGCCCAGGCGAGGCGGAAGCGGTTGAGGTCCTGGTGATGGTGGAACGGGTTGCCGCCCGCCCAGTAGACGAGGCGGACGTCAGGGTAGTAATCGGTGTTGCCGTTGAACTCGAACGGCTCGCGCGGGTGCAGCAGCATGTCGGCCACCCGCGCCACCGGTATCGCGCGCGCGGCGGGGTTGGCTCCGAGCGGCAGCTCGGGCGCCGGCAGGTCGAGGCGCGGGTTGCCGACGCCGTTCGTCGAGCCGTGCCCGAACGCGAACCCGCCCCCGGGCAGGCCGACCTGGCCGAGCATCGCCGCCAGCGCGATCGCCATCCAGTAGGGCTGTTCGCCGCGGTGTGCCCGCTGCAGCGACCACGCGACGGTGATCATGCTGCGGTTCGCGGCGAGGCGCTGCGCGAGCGCGCGGATCGCCGCGGCGGGGACCTCGCAGATCGCCGCGGCCCACTCCGGCGTCTTCGCGACGCCGTCGGCCGTCCCCAGCACGTAGTCGCGCAGCCGCTCGAACCCCACGCAGCAGCGCGCGAGGAACGCCGCGTCGTGCAATCCCGCGGCGATCAGCGCGTGCGCGACGCCGAGCATCAGCGCCGCGTCGGTGTTCGGCCGGATGGAAAGCCACTGGGCGCCGAGGAAGTCCGGCGCGTCGGCGCGCGTCGGGCTGACGACGACGAATTCGACCCCGGCGTCCTTCGCCGCGCGCAGCCACTGCCCCATCGTGTGCTCGCCCGCCCCGCCGGCGGTGATCTGGCCGTTCTTGAGCGCGAGCCCGCCGAAAGCGACGAAGAGCCGCGTGTGCGCGACGATGCTCGCCCAGTCGGTGACCCGGCCCGTCAGCGGGGCGTACGTCCCGATGACGTGCGGGAGCAGGGCCTGCGCCGCCCCCCAGGAGTAGTTGCCGGTCTGGTCGACGCAGCCGCCGCCGGCGAAGAGGAACCGCCGCAGCTGCGTGCGCGCGTGATGAAAGCGCCCGGCGGAGGCCCAGCCGTAGGAGCCGCCGAAGATCGCGCTCGCCCCGTGCGCGGCGCGCACGCGCGCGAGCTCGCCCGCGACGAGGCGCAGCGCCTGGTCCCAGCCGACCTCGACGAACGGCTCGCGCCCGCGCTGCGAGCCGTCGCTGCGGCCCGGACTCTTCAGCCAGCCCGCGCGCACCGCCGGTCGCGCGACCCGGAGGTGCGAGTGCACCATCGCCGGGATCGCCGCGAGCATCGGCGAGGGCGCGGGGTCGCGCGCGAACGGCTCGCAGCGCACGACGCGGTCGCCGGCGACCACCGCCGTGAAGGCGCCCCAGTGGGAGAGCGATTGAAAGCGCTGCTCGTGCACGATTTGACCGGCGGCAGTCTAGCAAATGAAAATGCCGGGTCGATGGAAACGGCCGCGGCAGGCGGTGCTCGCTCCACATTCGGGGGAGCGCACGGGGAACGCCGCGCAGCGACGCAACCCCTCGAAGCGCAAGGGGTCATGGACCTCGGCATTGCGGGCAGACGGGCGCTGGTGCTGGGCGCGAGCCGCGGGCTCGGGCGCGCGTGCGCGCTCGCGCTCGCGCGCGAAGGCGCCGACCTGACGATCGTGGCGCGCGATCCCGGACGCCTCGCGGCGGCGGCGGCCGAGCTGCGCGCGGCGACGGGTGCGGCGGTCGCCGCGGTTGCCGGTGACCTCCGGACCGCGGCCGGGCGGGAGGCGGCGCTTGCCGCGTGCCCCGCGCCGGACATCCTGGTCACCAACGCCGAGGGCTTCCCGCCCGGGGACTTCCGCGACTACGCTCGCGCGGACTGGATCGCGGCGCTGGACGACATGATGCTCGGCCCGATCGAGCTCGTCCGGCGCACCCTGGACGGCAGGATCGCGCGGCGCTTCGGGCGCGTCGTGAACGTCGTGTCGCGCAGCGTGAAGAGCCCCCAGGGCGACCTGCCGCTCTCGAACGGCGCGCGCGCCGGGCTGGTGGGCTTCGTCGCCGGGCTCGCGCGCCAGGTCGCGCGGCACAACGTGACCATCAACAACCTGCTGCCGGGCATCTTCGCCTCGGACGCGCAGCGCCGCCACGTGCAGGGCCTGGTGGCCGCGACCGGACGTCCGTTCGAGGACATCTGGGCCGAGCGCGCGCGCGGCAGTCCGGCGCGCCGCTACGGCGACCCGGACGAGCTCGGGGCGGCGTGCGCGTACCTCTGCTCGGCGCAGGCGGGCTACGTCACCGGGCAGAGCCTGCTCGTCGACGGCGGCGGCTACCCGGGAACTCTCTAGAAAGCGGAAAGGGAACGAAGATGAAACGGCTTGCCTCGATGCTCCTCGCGCTCGCATTCGCCGGCACGGCGCTGGCACAGTACCCGGCAAAGCCGGTGCGCATCGTCGTGCCGTACCCGCCGGGCGGGACGGTCGACGTGGTCGCGCGCAACCTCGCCCAGCAGCTCACGGTCCAGACCGGGCAGCAGTTCATCGTCGACAACCGCGCGGGCGCGAACGGGACGATCGGCAGCGACTTCGTGTCGAAAGCCGCGCCCGACGGCTACACGCTGCTCGTGCAGGCGTCGATCTTCGTGATCAACCCGCTGTTCCTGAAGAACGTCCCGTACGACGTGCAGCGCGACTTCACCGCGGTGGCCAACATCGGCTCGGTGCCGCTGCTGGTCACCGCGCATCCGAGCGTGCCGGCGTCGAACCTGCGCGAGTTCGTCGCCCTCGTGCGCGCGCAGCCGGAGCGCTACACCTTCGCCACCACCGGCCTCGGCTCGGCCGGGCACCTCACCGAGGAGGTGATCAAGCGCGACGCCGGGCTCGCGATCCTGATCGTGCCCTACAAGGGCGCCGGGCCGGCGCTCACCGACATCGTCGGGGGGCAGGTGAGCGCGCTCGCCGACCCGCTGCCCTCGTCCTATCCGCACGTCAAGAGCGGCCGCCTCAAGGCGCTCGCGGTGACGAGCCGGGAGCGGATCGCGTTCATGCCGGACGTGCCGACGATGGCCGAGTCGGGCTTCCCCGGCTTCGAGATGCTGTCGTGGTACGGGCTGTGGGGGCCGCCCGGAATGCCGCAGGAGGTGGTGGACCGTCTCGCGGCCGAGACCGCGAAGGCCGCCAGGTCGGCCGAGATGCGCGAGAAGCTCGCCTCGCAGGGCTTCATCCCGGACGGGTCGGGGCCCGCCGCGTTCGCGGCCTACGTGAAGGACGAGATCGCGAAGTACGCGAAGATCGTCAAGGACGCGAACATCAAGGTCGATTGAGCGGCGCCGCCCGCGACGAAAAAGGGGGCCGCAGCCCCCTTTGATCGCGCCGCCGCGCCCTCAGCGCTTCTTCTTCGCGGCCCGCTTCTTCGCCGCGCGCTTCTTCGCGGCGGCCTTCTCGCCCTTCGTGCGCGCGGCGAGATCGGCGCGATGCGCGCGCTCGTAGGTCTGGATGTCCTTGAAGCGGCCCTTCGCGTCGCGCACGGCGTAGAGCTTCTTGCCCGCGCTGCTCCGGTGGGTGGTGCGGCGCGCCTTCTTCCTTGCTTTCTTTGCTGCCATTCGCGGCCCCCTTTCAGGCGAGTTCAATTCGAAGCGAATTCCCTGCGCAGGATCTTCGCAGCCTCGACCATCGCCTTCATCTTGCCGAACGCGACGTCCCGCGGAAGGTACTTCATGCCGCAGTCGGGCGCAAGGATGACGTCCTCCTTGCGCACGTAGGGCAGGGCGCGCGTGATGCGGCCGGCGACGACCGCGGGGGTCTCGACGGCCATGTCGTCGAGGTTGATGCAGCCGACCATGATCTTCTTGCCCGCCAGCCGCGCGAGCACCGCGCAATCCAGGTTCGACTGCGCCGTCTCGATCGAGATCTGATCGCACCCGCAGCCGGCGAGCTCGGGCAGGAAGGAGTAACCGGACGGTCGCTCGTGCAGGATCGCCGCGTAGCCGAAGCAGATGTGCAGCGCGGTCGTGCCGGTGACGCCGTCGAGGGCGCGGTTGAGCGCCGCGAGCCCGTAGCGCCGCGCCTGCTCCGGGCGCGCCTGCATGTACGGTTCGTCGATCTGCACGACGTCGGCGCCGGCGGCGAACAGGTCGCGGATCTCCTCGTTGACCGCCGCGGCGTAGTCCATCGCGGCCGCCTCCTCGTTCGGGTAGAAGTCGTTCTGCGCCTGCTGCAGCATCGTGAACGGGCCGGGCACGGTGATCTTCACCATCCGGGTCGTGTGGCGCTTGAGGAACCGGAGGTCCTCGACCTCGACCGGATGCTTGCGCCGGATCTTCCCGACGATGCGCGGCACCGGGTTGGGGTGCCCCGAGCGGTCGAGCGCGGTGCCGGGGCGGTCGATGTCCACGCCCTCGAGCGCGGTGGCGAAGCGGTTGGAGTAGCTCTCGCGCCGGATCTCGCCGTCGGTGACGACGTCGAGGCCGGCCTCCTCCTGCGCCCTGATCGCGACGATCGTGGCGTCGTCCTGCGCCTCGGCGAGGTGCGGCTCCCGGATGCGCCACAGCTCCCGCGCGCGCACCCGCGGCGGAAAGCGCCCCGCGAGCCGCGCGCGGTCGATCAGCCATTCGGGCTGCGGGTAGCTGCCGACGAGGGTGGTGGGAAAGAGGATCGCGCCTGCGGTCACGGTTTCAGCCCCTGGAAGAGTTTCTCGCGGCCGAGCTTGATCCCGAACCGGCCGTCGTACATGAAGACATCGGCGGTGGCGAAGGTGTCGCCGTAGTTGTCCGGGATGAACGACCCGGTGCCGATGGCGTCGACCGGCGCGCGCGCGTTGCCGAACATCTTGCACTTGAACAGGTTGAAGCCGGAGGAGGCCACCACCTTCGCCGCGTTGAACCCGGCGGCGTCGAGCTGCTGGCGCAGCTGGATGACCGCGGCGAGCGAGACCCCGGTCCCGAACAGCACCCGGCGCACCCGGTCCTTCACCACGTTGAGCGTGTCGGCGTCGAACGCCTCCTCGCCCATCACCGTGCGCACCGCCTCGTACTCGTTCAGCACGTGCAGCCAGTTGCTGACCACGTCCACCGATTTCTCGTAGCTCAAGCCTTCGGCGAAGCGGTCGCCGTGGGTGTCCAGGCGCAGGCTGAGGGTGCGCGTGCCGTTCGGATCGCGCGGCAGGACGTCGTTGAACCACCAGCGGCACACCTCGAGCGCGTCGGTGAACTCGCGGCCGTAGTAGTCGACCAGCACGGTGAGGTTGTCCCTGGGGTGCGCCTCGACGTACATCTGCGCCGCGCGCAGCGTCGAGCCGGCGTAGCCGACCAGCGCGTGCGGCATCGTGCCCAGGCCGCGGTCCATGCCGTAGAAGTGCGCGGTGAGGTCCTGCGAGGTGCCGATGAACCCGCTCGCCCCGTGCAGCTTCGCCATGCGGCTGCCGACCGCGGCGCCGTAGGCGGCGAGCTGCGTGAAGTCGTCGCCGCTCGCGTGGCGGGCGTGCATGTCGATGAACAGCGTCTTGGGCAGGTTCATCGCCATCTTGTAGGCGTTGTAGGCCGACACGCTCGCCACCCCGGTGCGCTGCAGGATCAGCGTCTCCAGCTCGAGCAGCTGCGCGAACGAGCCGGTGTAGGTGAACATCGGCTTCTGGTCGGGGACGAACGCGCCCTCCTCGTACAGGCGGGTGATCTTCAGCGGGGTCGCGTCGGCGGGGTAGTACTCGCGCAGCAGCTCGATCGCGGGGTTGATCGCGCAGATCACGCGCCGGCGCATGAAAACGCCGTAGGTGACGGTCTTGTCGCCGAACTTCTCCACCACCTCGCGCGACTTGGAGAAGTACTTGTCGGTGCGCGCGCGCACGTATTCCGCCTTCACGGCGGGCACGATCTCGAGCGGCTTCTGCATGGCGGTCTCCGCTGCCGGACGGACGGCCCATTCTAGCAAGCCGTCCGCCGCTACAATCGCCGCATGGTCTCGCGCAGGCAGATCGCCGCCGTCCTCGCCGCCGCCGCGCTCGCCTCGGGCTGCGCCTCGAACGTGGCGTCCTCGTTCAACCCCGGCGGCGTGCAGCCGGTCCTGCCCCCGGGCGGCGTCAAGGTGATCTCCGACGGCGGGCTCTACGTCTCGGCGACGATCGGGCTCTCCGCCGCGGCCGCGAACGTGCTGTCCGCGATCTTCATCGCCGGCTTCCTCGCCGCCGGCAACGACCTGTCGCCCGTCCCGCCGCTGAAGATGCGCGCGGACCGCACGATCAACGTGCAGGACTGCACGCAGCCGATCGAGAACTGGTCGGCGAACCTGCGCTGCGCGAGCGCCGGGGAGCTGCGCGAGGCGCGGTCGGCGCAGGCCGAGTGAGCGGCGCGCGCGGCCGCAGTCAGCGCGCGGGCGACTTGCCGAGCTCGCTCGAGTAGGCGTGGTGGGCGGTGTTCACGCGGCTGCGCCGCAGCTCGACCGGCGCGTCGTGGTAGGTCATCGCGAGGCGGTGGATCTCGAGCAGCGGCGCGCCCGGCGCCACCTTCAGGATGCGCGCGGACGCCCGGTCCGCCGCCGCCGCGCGCAGCCGCTCCGAGGCGTGCACGACGTTGATGCCGTAGCGCGTCTGGTAGAAGCCGTAGATGGTGCTGTCGCGCTCGCGGAACGCCTTCTCGGCGAGGTCGGGGAACAGCCGCTGCGCGAGCACGATGTCGTCGAGCACGATCGGCTCGCCGCCGAGCCGCAGCAGGTTGCGGATGCGCAGCACCCGCTCCCCCGGCGCGATGCGCAGCGCCGCGGCCTCGCGCGCCTCCGCGCGACCGCGCTCGAACGCGAGCAGCTCCGGCTCGGGCAGGTCGCGCTCGCCGTTGGCGCCGACGATGCGGAAGAACTGGAACATGAGGCGCGACGGGCCGTGCGTCGCCACGAACGTGCCGCGGCCCTGCTGGCGCACCAGGACCTGCTCGGCGACCAGCTCGTCCACCGCCCTGCGCAGGGTCCCGATCGAGACGCGAAAGCGCTGCGCGAGCCGGGCCTCGGACGGCAGCGCCGCCCCCGGCTCCCACTCGCGCGCCTGCAGGCTCGCGGTGAGCAGCCGCCTCACCTCCCGGTACAGCGGGGCGGCGGTGGCGGTGCCGGCGGCGAGCGGGTCGGTCATGGGCGGCGGGCGACGCATCCTAGCCTGCGCCGGCGAGTCATACAAGTCATCTAGTTGACTCATACAGGCGCGCGGGCGTAGGGTGGCGCGGTTCCGGGCGCCCGGCATCTGCGAGGAGGCAGCGTGACCATCCATTTCGTCGTGCACGAGGACGGCGACGCCGTCGGCACCGTCGTGGTCGAGAACGTGAAGGCCGGCGACACGCTC
>JAGVSZ010000041.1 GCA_019137045.1 Betaproteobacteria bacterium | reverse complement strand
CGTCGGCACGGCCCGACGCGAGCGTCGGCGGCGGCAGCGCCACCTCGTGCACGCGCACTGCCGGGTCCGCCGGCCACGCGCTGCCGGCCGCGCCCGCCACTTCGGTGCGCGCGACCGGCGCCAGGGAGCGGGGCGAGATCTCGACCAGGCAGTCGCCGCGCGGCCGCGCGAGGCAGGCGCGCAACCAGCCGTGCGCGAGCTGCGCGCGCGCATGCGGCGTCGGGGGCTGCAGCAGCTCGACCTCGCCCTCGGCGATCTGCACCGCGCACGTGCCGCACACGCCGCGTCCGCCGCACGCGCCGACGATACGCACCCCGGCACGGCGGGCACCCTGGAAGATCGTCTCGCGCCCGGCGCACTCGGCGTCGTGATCCAGTCCCACGAACCGGATTCGCCGCCGTGCGGCGGCGGGCGTCAGGCCGGCCGGATCCGGCATCGCGCGCGGGCCCCGCAGCGATCGCAGCGCGCGCCCGCGGGCGGCGACACCGCCCGGCCGAGCGCGACGACGAACGCGAGCGACTTCACCGGCCGCAGCATGCCCGCCGCCGACGCCGCGATGCCCTGCGTGCCGGCCCCCGCCAGCGCGAGCACCGCCTGCTGCTCGTCGAGCGCCATGCCGGCGTCGCCCGGATGCAGCGCCGCGCCCGCGCCCCACCCCGCGCGCCGGGCGGCGCGACGGATCCGCGCTGCGAGCCGATCGGCGAGTGCGTAGAGCCGCTCGGTGCCGATCGCGTCGAGCTCGAACGCGAGCAGCGCTCGGCGCGCCGCGAAGAGCGCCGCAACGCGCTGCTCGAGGCGCGGGCCGAGCGTGCACGCCGCCGCCGCCACCGCCTCGGTCGCCCCGGCGCAGCCGGCGAACCCGGCCGCCACGATCACGCGCGGACCGAGATCGATCCGCGCCCCCTGCGCGGAGCGCACCGGCCACACGCGGAACGCGGTCGCCGGCCGCACGAGCGCTTCGGCCGCGACGAGCGCATGCGCCTCGTACCGGGCGCGCGCGCGGGCCGCGCCGGCCGCGGTCGCCGGCATGCGGTCGGCCGCGACGGCCGCGGTGAGCACGTGGTCAGGCCCCCATCCACTCGCGGCAGAGGGCGACCGCGGCCATCGCGTTGCCGCCGAAGGCGTCGGCGCGCGCGTGCGCGCGCACCGCCTCGTCCACCTGCCCGCCGCCGATCATGATCCTGCGCCCCTCGCGCAGGCCCGCCGCCTCGATCGCGCCCACCGTGTCGCGCATCGCGTCGAACGCGAGCGTGAGGAACCCGCTCAGGCCGACCACCGCGGGCTGGAACTCCCGGATCGCCGCGACGAAGGTCGCGGCCGGCACGTCGATGCCGAGGTCCTTCACCTCGAAGCCGTTGACGTCGAGCATGAAGGTGACGATGTTCTTGCCGATGTCGTGCAGGTCGCCCTGGACGGTGCCGATCAGGACCCGGCCGTGGGTCTTGGCCGGGCCGCCGGGCGCGCTCGCCAGCAGCGGCTTCGCGAGCGCGCCGATCGCCTCCAGCATCTCGCCGCCGAGAATGAGCTCGGGCAGGAAGTACTCGCCCTGCTCGAAGCGCTTGCCGACGATCTCCATCCCCGCGCGGCACAGCTCGAGCACCCGCAGCGGCGCGACCCCGCCGTCGAGCAGCGCGCGCGCGGCCGCGAGCGCCTCCTCCTCGCGCATGTCCGCCAGCGCATCGACGAGCTGCCGTTCGTTCTCCTGCATCGTCCGCCTCCAGTGCGTGAGGGCCGCGCGCGGTCAGGGCGCGTACTTGTGCACCGAGCGCGCCATCGCCAGCACGTTCTCGGTGCGCGCCTCGTCCGGGATGCTGGCCGCGCCGTCGAGGATGAAGCCGCCGCCCTTGCCGACCTTGGTGATCAGCATCCGGCAGTACTCGTCCACCTCCTGCGGCGTGCCGGCGATCAGCATCGAGGTAGGCACGTTGCCGCGCAGGCACACCGTGTCGCCGAGGACCGCCTTCGCGCGCACGAGGTCGGTCTTCTCGAACCAGTAGACCGCCTTGCCGCGCGGGATGTCGCCGATGTGCTCCAGGCGCGAGGTGCAGTCGCCCTCCCACAGCGCGACCGGGACGAGCTCGTGCTCGATCAGGCGCAGGAGCACCTTGCGCAGCCCGGGCCAGTAGAAGGTCTGGAAGTGCTGGGGCGACATGAACCCGTCCAGCCCCCAGTGCAGCGGGATGAACACGTAGGGCGTGCCGCCGGCGCGCGTCTCCTCGACCACGCCGCGCAGGAGGAGCTCGGCGACCTTGTCGATCGCCTCCAGCAGCTTGTCCTTGTTGCGGAAGAGGTCGAGCATGCACCCCTTCGACCCGCGCAGGAAATCCGAGATGTGGTCGTACGGCGCCTTGCAGAAGCCGCCGCCCGCCGACGGGAAGCCGAGCGCGGCCATCTTGCGCGCGAACGCGGCCGCGCGCTGCGCCGCCGCCTCGGCGTGCTCCCCGACCTCGAGGAGCCGCTGCAGGCTCGCGCGCAGCTCCGGCTTGCCGAACGCGCGCAGCGCGCCCACGAAGCGCCACTCCGAGAGCGACGGGAAGTCGGGCATGCGCGCCAGGCCCTCGAAGGCGCCGGCGACGCGCGGCAGGTAGTGGCGCAGGCAGTAGCCGGTCGGGTCGAAGAGGTACGCGTCGTAGTCCTGCGCCGGCATGTACTCGCGGTCGAGGTACTGGAAGGTGGCGTTCGGGTCGGTGCCGTGTCCCGGCCACTGCATCAGCCGGTAGTCGAGGGCCGAGAGCGTCGGCCCGTAGATGTAGAGCGACTGCACGTAGCCGTCCGGCTCGAGCAGGAGCAGGGCGCGCTCGAGCGCGTCGGCCGACTTCTCCGCGTCGTACATCTGCTGCTCGAACGTGATGCCGGCGTGGCGCGCCGCCCAGAAGCGCGTGGCGAAGACGAACGGCGTGCGGTCGGTCTCCTTGAGCGCGACCTGGTCGAGCAGCCGGCGGCGGCGCGCCTCGTAGCGTGCGCTGGCCGTGGATTCGCTGGCACCCATCCGCACCCCTCCTCCTGCCGGCGCCCGGTCGGCGGCTCGCGCCCGTACGGCGCCCGGCGCTCCACCCTAGCGCCGCGGTGGCCGGGATTTCTTGATCTGAGTCACCTTGACGGCGACCAACGGGGCCCGGGCGGCGCTCCGCGCGCCGCACGCGACCGCGTAAGCTCGCACACGCGCCGGCGACAGACGGGATCACCCGGCAAAGGACCCCCGATGAAAAGGCTGCTGCCCGTCTTGTCCCACCTCTTCGCCGCCGCGCTCGGCTTCGCCGCCGGCATCTACCTCCTCCCGATCCTCACCGCGCCCCCGGCTCCCTCCTCCACCGACGTGACGGCGGCAGCGAGTCGGGCCGAGTTCACGGGCGAGTTCCGCCGCGACCTGAAGGACAGCGATCTCCTGCACTGGGGCGAGGGCACGGTGTCGGTCGGCAGGACCGCCATCGCCCTCGCCGGCAAGGTGGCGCCCGGCCCGGACTACAAGCTCTACCTCTCGCCCGAGTTCGTCGAGACCGAGGCCGACTTCCACCGGCTGAAGCCCGCGATGGCCCGCGTCGGCGACGTGAAGACCTTCGAGAACTTCATCGTGCCGGTACCGGGTAACATCGACCCCGCCGCGTTCAACACGGTGATCGTCTGGTGCGAATCGTTCGGCCAGTTCATCACCGCCGCGCAGTACCGGTAGCGTCGGCGCAGAGGAGGAGCGAATGGCGTTCCACGGTCGGATGGCAGTCGTCACCGGGGCCGGCTCGGGCCTGGGTCGGGCGATCGCGCAGAGGCTCGCCGCGCGCGGCGCCGCCGTGGCCGCGATCGACCTCGACGCCGCGACCGCGCAGGAGACCGCCCGCCTCATCGCCGGCGCGGGCGGGCGGGCGGCGGGCTACGCGGCCGACGTCAGCCGCGCCGCGGACGTCGACC
>JAGVSZ010000400.1 GCA_019137045.1 Betaproteobacteria bacterium | reverse complement strand
CGACCGTGCTGAAGCTCGCGTGGCGGATGCTCGGGCGGGATTGGCGGGGCGCACCGCAGGGCGGAGCAGGGGCCCCGTCCGTTGCGGACGGGGATGCGACCCCGGAGGTGCGCGGGGGCGCGCCCGTCGGCGCTGGCCGGAGGCGACCGTGCTGAAGCTCGCGTGGCGGATGCTGGGACGAGATTGGCGCGCCGGCGAGCTGCGCATCCTCGCCGCCGCGCTGGTCATCGCGGTCGCGAGCGTCACCAGCGTCGCGTTCTTCGCCGACCGCGTGCGCCAGGCGCTGGTGCAGGAGGCGCACCAGCTCCTCGGCGGCGACGTGGTGCTCGCCGCCGACCATCCCTGGGCGGCGGCCATGCGCGACGCGATCGCGGCGCGCGGCCTGCGCGTCGCCGAGGCCACGAGCTTCATCAGCATGGCCCGCGCCGGGGAGCGCGCGCAGCTCGCCGGCGTGAAGGCGGTGAGCGACGCCTACCCGCTGCGCGGCCGGCTGCGGGTCGCGCCGGGGCTGAACGAGCCGGATGCGGAGGTCGAGGCAGGCCCGCCGCGCGGCACCGTCTGGCCCGACGAGCGGCTCGCCGCCGCGCTCGAGCTCAGGCGCGGCGACCGGCTCGAGCTCGGGGACGCCACGTTCACGGTCGGCGCGATCCTGACGCTCGAGCCCGACCGCAGCACGACGTTCTTCAACGTCGCGCCGCGCCTCATGATGCACAAGGGCGACCTGGCGGCGACCGGCCTCATCCAGCCCGGCAGCCGCGTGTGGTACGCGCTCCTAGCGGCGGGCGACAAGGCGGCGGCGCGCGCGTTCGAGGCCTGGGTCACGCCGCGGCTCGGCCGCGGCGAGTCGCTGCAGAGCCTGGAGAACGCGCGCCCCGAGATCCGCGCCGGGCTCGAGCGCGCGCAGAAGTTCATCGGGCTCACCGCGCTGCTCGCCGTGATCCTCGCGGCGGTCGCGGTGTCGCTCGCCACGCGCCGCTACACGCGCCGCCACCTCGACGGCTACGCGGTGATGCGCTGCCTCGGGGCGACGCAACGCCAGCTCGTGCGCCTCTTCACGCTCGAGTTCGCCGTGCTCGGGGCGATCGCGGCCGCGGCGGGCTGCCTGGCGGGGTACGCCGCGCAGTTCGTCATCGCCGCCTTCGTGTCCGAGCTCATGCTGGTGCCGCTGCCGCAGCCGACGCCGGTCCCGGCCGCGCAGGGCTTCCGCCGGCCCTGCGCGTCATCCGGCGCGACGTCGGCGCGCCGCGGCAGGGCGCGCTCCTCGCCTACGGCGCCGGGGCGGCCGCGATCGGGGCGCTGCTCGTGTGGCAGGCGGGCGACGCGCGCCTCGGGCTGATCGTGCTCGGCGGGTTCGCCGCCGCGATCGTGCTCTTCGGCGCGGTCGCGTTCGGCGCGCTGCACGCCGCCGCCGCTCTGAGCGGCGCGGCCGGACCGAGCTGGCGCTACGGCCTCGCGTCGCTGCGCCGGCGCGCGCGCAGCAACACCGTGCAGAGCGTCGCGCTCAGCCTCGGCCTCGCCGCGATCCTGCTCCTCACCTTCACGCGCGGCGATCTCCTGGACACCTGGCGCGCGAAGACGCCGCCCGACGCCCCCAACCGCTTCATCGTGAACATCCAGCCCGACCAGCGCGCGCCGCTCGCGCGCTTCTTCGCCGACCACGGGATCGCGGCGCCGGTCACCTACCCGATGGTGCGCGGGCGCTACGTCGCGCTGAACGGCAAGCCGGTCGACGTGGACGCCTACGCGGAGCGCGAGCGGCGGCTGGTGGAGCGCGAGTTCAACCTGTCGTACATGGCCGAGCGGCCGGGGCACAACCGCCAGGCGGCGGGACGCTGGTTCGGGCCGGACGATCTCGCGCACGGCGCGCTCTCGGTCGAGGAGGGCATCGCACGCTCGCTCGGCTGGCGGCTCGGGGACACGCTCACCTGGGAGGTGGCCGGGCAGCGCTTCAGCGCGCCGATCACCGGCTTGCGCAAGCTCGACTGGGACTCGATGCGGGTCAACTTCTTCGTGATCGCGACCCCGCAGCTGCTCGCCGGATTTCCGGCGAGCTACGTGACGAGCTTCCACCTGCCCGACGCGCGGGCGGGGTTCGTCAACCGGCTCGCGCAGCGCTTCCCCACCATGACGGTGATCGACACGAGCGCGATCCTGCGCCAGGTCCAGGCGATGGCCGACAAGGTGATCCGCGCGGTGCAGTTCGTGTTCCTGTTCGCGCTCGGCGCCGGCGTGCTCGTGCTGTACGCCGCCCTGGTCGCCACGCAGGACGAGCGCGTGCAGGAGGCGGCGGTCATGCGCGCGCTCGGCGCGAGCCGCGCCCAGGTGCTCGCCGCGCAGCGCGCCGAGTTCGCCGCCCTCGGGCTCCTCGCCGGGCTGCTCGCCGCGGTCGGCGCGACCGCGATCGGCTACCTGATCGCGACGCGCGGCCTGCAGTTCGATTTCCGGGTCAACCCGTGGGTGTTCCTCGCCGGCCCGCTCGCCGGCCTCGCGTGCGTCGGGCTGAACGCGTGGGCCGGGGCGCGCGCGGCGCTCGCCCGGCCGCCGATCCTGGCGCTCAGGGAAGCCTAGCGAGTTCTGCTAAGGTCCCTTCGGCACCGCCCATGGAGCCGCAACCGCGCCGAATGAAGAACCCGCTGCGCTATCGCTTCCGGCTGCGCGACCTCGCGCTGCGCGACCTGCTGACCGTGGGCATCCCCGCGCTCGCGCTCATCGTCGCGGGGTTCTGGCTCGCCGCCCAGTTCATCCGCCCGGCGCCGCCGGACTTCCTCGTCATGTCGACCGGCGCGCCGGGCGGCGCGTACGAGGCGTTCGCGGCGCGCTACCGGCCCTACCTCGCGGCGCAGGGGATCGAGCTGCGCGAGCGCGCCTCGGCGGGCGCGGTCGAGAACCTGCAGCGGCTGCTCGATCCGAACGAGGAGGTCGACGTCGCGTTCGTCCAGGGCGGCGTCGGCATGGGCGTCGAGAGCGAGACGCTCGTGTCGCTCGGCAGCTTCTATCACGAGCCGCTGTGGGTCTTCTACCGCGGTCCCGAGACCGTCGACCGGCTGGTCGAGCTGCGCGGCAGGCGCATCGCGATCGGCGCGGAGGGCAGCGGCACGCGCCACCTCGCGCTCGAGCTGCTCGAGGCGAGCGGCGTGCTGCGCGCCGACAAGCGCAACCGGCTCGAGGCGCTCGGCGGGCTTGCCGCGGTCGGCGCGCTCGCGAAGGGCGAGGTGGACGCGGTCTTCCTGGTCGGGCCGGCGCAGTCGGGAGCGGTATGGACGGCCCTCTTCACGCCCGGCCTCCGCCTCATGAGCTTCGCGCACGCGGAAGCGTACGCGCGCCGGTTCCCCTACCTCGCGCGGCTCGTGCTGCCGCGCGGCGGGATCGACCTGCAGCGCGACCTCCCCTCCACCGACGTCGAGCTGGTGGCGCCGATGGCGACGATCGTCGCGCGCGACGGCACGCACCCGGCCCTGATCGATCTCCTGCTCCAGGCCGCGGTCCAGGTCCACGGCGGCGCAGGGCTCTTCCAGCGGCCGGGCGAGTTTCCGAATGCGCGCAGCGTCGACTTCCCGCTCTCGAGCGAGGCCGACCGGTTCTACAAGTCGGGCACGCGCTTCCTGCAGCGCTACCTGCCGTTCTGGCTGGCGACGCTGATCGAGCGCACGCTCGTGCTGCTCATTCCGTTGGTCGCGATCGTGCTGCCGGTGATGCGCTTCGCGCCGGCGCTGTACGGCTGGCGGGCGCGCTCGCGCGTCTACAAGTGGTACGGCAAGCTGAAGTTCCTGGAGGGCGAGCTCGACGAGAACCCCGGCGCGCGCAGCCGCGCGGAGTGGCTGGCCGAGCTCGACCGCATCGAGGACCAGGTGCACCGCCTCTCGACGCCGCTCGCGTTCGCCAACCTGCTGTACACGCTGCGCGAGCACATCGCGCTGGTGGAGGCGAAGGTGCTGAAGCGCACCCCGGAGGATCCGCCGGCGGCGGCCTGACCCGCGCCCGGGCGCAGCCCTAGCCCGCCCGGAGAAGCCGCTTGAGCAGCTTGCCGTTGGCGTTGCGCGGCAGCGGCTCGGCGCGCAGCGTGACGAAGTCGGGGACCTTGTAGTCGGCGAGGTGGCGCGCGCAGTGCGCGCGCAGCGCCTCGGCGGTGCAGGCCGGGTCGTGGGTGACGACGTGGGCGAGCGTCTTCTCGCCGAGCACCGGATCGGGCACCGCGACCAGCGCGGCTTCGACCACCCCCGGGTGCAGGCTGAGCACGCTCTCGACCTCGGCGCTCGCGACCTTGTAGCCGCCGCGGTTGACGAAGTCCTTCTTGCGGTCGAACACGCGCACGAAACCGTCCGCGTCGACCGATCCGATGTCGCCCGACTTCCAGTAGCCGTCCGCGAACTCGCGCGCGGTGGCCTCCGGGTCGTCCCAGTAGCCGGGGACCACCATCGGGCCCGCGATCCACAGCTCGCCCGGCTGCCCGGGCGCGACCTCGCGCCCGGCGTCGTCCATCACCCGCACGTGGCCGCAGGGGACCACGACGCCGACGCTGTCGAGGTGCGCGGGCTGCGCGCCCGGCGGCATGATCGTCGTCGGCGAGGTCGTCTCGGTCGCGCCGTAGGCGTTCATCAGGGTCAACCCCGGCAGCCTCGCGGCGAGCAGGCGCAGCGTGCCCTCGGGCATCGGCGCGCCGCCGAACCCGCCGATGCGCCACGCCGCGAGATTGAACTTCCCGAAATCGGGCTCGCGCAGGCACAGGTTGTAGATCGACGGGACGGCCAGCGTGTAGGTCATGCGCTCGCGCGCGGCGAGCTCGAGGAACGCGCGCGTCTTGAACTCGCGCATCAGCACGACCGAGCCGCCGACCGCGAGCAGCGGCAGCACGATCGCGGCGAGGCCGGTGACGTGGCTCGCCGGCACCGCGAGGATCGACCGGTCGTCCGCGGTCAGGCGCAGGCACGTGCGGTAGTGCAGGATGGTGTGGATGAGGTTGAAGTGCGTGAGCAGCGCGCCCTTCGGCCGGCCGGTCGTGCCCGAGGTGTAGAGGATGACCGCGGTCTCCTCCTCGGCCGGTTCGGCGCGCGGCGCCGCCGGCGAGTGCTCGTCCAGCAGCGCGTCGAAGTCGATCGCGCCCGGCGCGGCGCCGCCGA
>JAGVSZ010000145.1 GCA_019137045.1 Betaproteobacteria bacterium | reverse complement strand
CGTTCCAGGAGGTCGACTACCGCCGGATGTTCGGTCAGATGGCGAAGTGGGTCGCGTCGATCGACCGCGCCGACCGCGTGCCCGAGTACGTGAGCCACGCGTTCCACTGCGCCATGTCGGGCCGCAAGGGACCGGTGGTGCTCGCGCTGCCGGAGGACGTGCTGGTCGAGACCGCGTCGGTCCCCGACACCGATCCCTACCGCGAGGTCCAGGCCAGCCCCGCGGCCGCCGACATCGAACGGTTGCGGGACCTCCTCGCCGGCGCGAGCCGCCCGTTCGTCATCGCCGGCGGCAGCGGCTGGACGGAAAGCGCCTGCGCCGACCTGCGGCGCTTCGCGGAGGCGAACGCGCTGCCGGTCGGCTGCGCGTTCCGCTTCCAGGACCTGTTCGACAACCGGCACGCGAACTACGCCGGGGACGTCGGCATCGGGATCAACCCGAAGCTCGCCGCGCGCATCAAGGACGCCGACCTCGTGCTCGCGCTCGGGCCGCGGCTGGGGGAGATGACCACCGGCGGCTACACGCTGCTCGCGCCGCCGCGGCCGGCGCAGAAGCTCGTGCACGTGCACGCGGGCGCCGAAGAGCTCGGCCGCGTGTACCAGGGCGAGCTCCTGATCAACTCCGGCATGCCGCAGCTTGCCGCCGCCCTCGCGGCGATGAAGCCCGTCGATGCCGCCGCCTGGCGCGCCGCGACGCAGGCCGCGAACGCGGACTACCAGGAGTGGACCGCGCGGCGCGAGAACCCCGGCCGCGTGCAGATGTGGGACGTGGTCGACTTTCTGCAGCGCCGTCTGCCGGACGACGCGATTCTCGCGAACGGCGCCGGCAACTTCTCCGGCTGGTTCCATCGTTTCTTCCGCCACGGCCGGCTCCGTACCCAGCTCGGGCCGACCTCCGGCGCCATGGGCTACGGCGTGCCGGCGGGTGTGGCGGCGAAGATCGCGGCGCCCGGCCGCGTCGTGCTCTCGATCAACGGCGACGGCGACTTCCTGATGAACGGCCAGGAGCTCGCGACCGCGGTGCAGTACGACGCCGCGGTGATCTTCATCGTGGTCAACAACGGCATGTACGGGACGATCCGGATGCACCAGGAGCGCGAATACCCGGCGCGGGTGCACGGCACCGACCTGCGCAACCCGGACTTCGCCGCCTACGCGCGCGCGTTCGGCGCGCACGGCGAGACGGTCGAGGAAACCGCGCAGTTCGCGCCGGCGTTCGAGCGCTGCCTCGCCGCCGGCAAGCCCGCGCTCATCGAAATCCGCCTCGATCCGCAGGCGATCACCACCCAGACCACGCTCAGTGCGATTCGGGCGCGGGCGCAGAAGAAGTGAGGAGGAAGCGCAGATGAATGGCTGGTTGCGATTTGCGGCGGCGGTGCTGAGTCTGAGCGCCGGGCTTGCATCGGCGCAGGCCTGACCCGCCAAGCCGGTCAGGTTCGTCGTGCCGTTCCCGCCCGGCGGGTCGGTCGACCCCCTCGCGCGGCTGCTCGGCTGGACGCACCGGCTGGTGCGGCACGACGCGCGCGAGTAGCGAGCCCGGCGGGTTCCCTTACGCCGGCGATGACCGCGGCGCTGCAGCCGGCCCCGCGGCGCGTCCGGCAGCGATCCGCAGCCGCGCGCGCAGCGCCACCACCTCGCCGACGATGACGAGCGCGGGCGGCTTCACGCCCGCTGCGCGCGCGAGCCCGGGCAAGGTGGCGAGGGTCCCGACGATCACGCGCTGCTCGGGCGTAGTGGCGCGCTCGATCACCGCGGCCGGCGTGGCGGCGCCCCGCCCGTGCGCGATCAGGGCCTGCGCGATGCGCGCGAGCGCGCCGACCCCCATGTAGACGACCACCGTCTGACCGGGACGCGCGAGCGCGGCCCAGTCGGGCTCGCCGCCGCCTTCGCGCCGGTGGCCGGTGACGAACACGCACGACTGCGCGCAGTCGCGGTGGGTGAGGGGGATGCCGGCGTAGCCCGACGCGCCGGCGGCCGAGGTGATCCCCGGCACGACTTCGAAGTCGACGCCCGCGGCGGCGAGCGCTTCGGCCTCCTCGCCCCCGCGGCCGAAGGTGAACGGATCGCCGCCTTTCAGGCGCAGCACGCGCTTGCCGGCGCGCGCGAGCGCAATCAACCGCTCGTTCATCGCCGCCTGCGACAGCGCATGGCGCGAGTCCTCCTTGCCGACGTAGAGGCGCTCCGCGCGTGGATTGACGTACGCCAGCACGGCGTCGGAGACGAGGCGGTCGTGCAGCACGACCTCCGCCTGCTGCATCAGCCGCAGGGCGCGCAGCGTGAGGAGCTCCGGATCGCCCGGGCCCGCGCCCACGAGCGCGACGCTGCCGCGCCCTTCGCGGCGCGCCGCCGGCTCGAGGAAGGGCGGGAAGGGTTTCATGTTGCGGCGGCGAGCGCGCTGCCGGACTCGTCCGCGCGCGCCGGGTAGCCGGCGAGCTTGCGCTCGCGCCGCGCGCGGCACGCGGATCCGTTGTCCGGATGAAAAGGGCTGGCGGCCGGGATCACGTGCCTGCCCCCGCCGCCGGGTAGAACCCGTCCACCGTCCGCTTGAGCGTGCCGAGCGCCTCCGGCGCGGTGAGCTCCATCACCTGGTCGGCGACCCAGTGCCGGTCGGGCGCGGTCATCCGCGCGCGGATCGCCAGCCCGAGGTAGCGCATCACCGCGAAGCTCGGCCGGGCGGGTTCGAACGCGAAGGTGGCGTAGTCGGCGCCGCGGCGATTGAGGAAGTCGACGAAGTTCGCCCGGTAGTCGAAGCCGTCGTCGCCGGTGAGCGCGCGCACGTTCTCCGCGACGAGCTCGCCGAGCCGCGTCCCGGTCGCCTGCAGGAGCGCCGCGCGCTCGGGTTCCGGAACGCGCCCGTGCACCATGCGGTCGGCCATGTGCGCGAGGAAGGCGATCATCTCGCCCATGACCTGCACGCCGCGCGCGGCCGTGAGGATGTCGTAGTCCGCCCTGGACAGGGCGCTGACCGCATCGTCGGCGAGCCGCCAGATGGTCGAGGCGAGCACGGTCGCGACCTCGGCCGGGGGCCGGGCGCCGGCTTCCTGCCGGAACCAGGCGGTCTTGACCCGCAGCGCCATCCGCGTCGGCCCCGGCCTCAGTGCTTGCGGATGTAGAACTCGTAGGTGCTGCGCCCGGTCTCGCGCATCGCCACGAGCTCGAGCTGCGTGGTCTTCACCCACGCGTTGACGTCCGCCGGCGTTCCCGGGCAGCTCGCGATGAGGTGCAGCACCTCGCCCGGCTGCATCGCGTCGATCAGCTTCTTCGCCTCGACGATCGGCCCGGGGCACGAGACGCCGCGGATGTCGAGCACCGCGTTGGCCGCCGGCGCCGCGCTCCTGCCCTTGCGCAGGAAGAAGGCGGTGCGCTTGCCTGCGCGCTTCTCGGTGCCGAGAAGCTCGTGGTCGGTGTGCCGCACCCAGGCGGAGAGGTCGTCCGGCGTGCCGGGGCAGTCCGAGACGAGCGCGAGCACCTGCCCGGCCGCGAGATCGTCCATCACGCGCTTCGCCCCCAGCAGCGGCGCGGGGCAGGACAGCCCGGAGAGATCCAGGGTCACGTCGGGCTTGGCCCTCACGGCGCGCTCCATTGCACGGCCTCCGTCAGCGGAACGCGCGGTGCGCGTCGTCGGCGGCGTCGCTGCCGACCGCGGCGGTGGCGCGGTGCGGCACGAAGACGCCGCAGCCGAGCGTGCGGTGGCGGCCGAGGCCGGCCGTCTGCACGCGCAGTGAATCCTCCTGGCGCAGGCCGGTCAACATCACGCTGAAGCCGACGAGCTCGCCCGCGGGGCCGCGCACCGCGCTGCGGCGCCCGCAGATGAAGTCCCCGCGCACCGCGAGCGCCGCCAGTTCGCGCTCGGCGCTCGCCATGAAGGCGATCTCGTCCTCGTCGCCCGTGACGACCCGCTGCGCGTACAGGGTCGGATGGGCGATGAGCGTCCGCGCCAGCGCGCGCCCGGGCTCGATCGCCTCGCCGTCCAGGTCGAGGCGCGTGCCGCTCAGCGCGAGCGCCGCGGTCACGCGGCCCTGCGGCAGCCGCAGCATCAGCCGGCTTCGCCGGTTCAGCGCCAGCCGGCCGCCGGTGAGGCGCGCGGCGCGGATCGGGTGCACGGCGGTCTCCCCGTCCTCGCCGAGCCAGGGCAGCGCACGCTCGAGCGCGCGCCACAGCGCGGCCGCGTGGTCGCCCGCGACGCTCCCGCCGCCGAGCTCGAAGGCGAGGTCGACGACGGGCCGCAGGGCGCCGGGCGGCGAGGCCACGCGCGCGCCTCGCTCAGCCGGACGGCGGTGACGGTACCGCCGGCGCGTCCGCCCAGTGCGCCATGGCGTCGGCCCAGCGCCGCGCGCTCGCCGGGTCGATGTCGAACACGGTGAAGCGCTTCCCCTCCCGGATGCGCACGCGCAGCAGGCTCAACCCGCCCGCCGCGTGGTCGATCTGCTGCAGGGTGATCTCCTGGCCGCCGAGCGGCACGGTGAAGCGGTCCAGCGGGGCGGAAAGCTCGGCCATGGTCCGGGACGGAGCGCGATCCGGCATTGAAGCCATCCGCCCCGCGCGCGTCGATTCCCCGGTGGGCGAGCGCGCCCCTACCCCTTTCGGGTAGGTGCGCGGCTACCCGTCCGGGTACTGCCGCATACCCACGCGGGAGATTTCCGCGCGGGGAGACGCTCGCTAGAGTCGCGCGGATCCGGACCGGCCACGGCGGCCAGCGTCCCGCAGAACGGACGCCGGCCGGCGCGGACGCCGGGCGAGGGTCCCACCGCAGGAGCACCGCATCATGGCGAAGAAGATGCACGCGACCCCGAACCTCGACCAGCTCGAGTCGGGTCCGTGGCCGAGCTTCGTGACCGGGCTGAAGCGGCTCGCGCGCGACAACGACATGATGGTCGACCTCCTCGGCCAGCTCGAGGCGTCCTACCGCGACCGCAAGGGCTACTGGAAGGGCGGCACGGTGGGCGTGTACGGCTACGGCGGCGGCGTCATCCCGCGCTTCACCGAGCTCAAGGACGCGAACGACGAGCCGCTCTTCCCCGACGCCGCGGAGTTCCACACCCTGCGCGTGCAGCCCCCGGCCGGCATGCACTACGACACCCGCACGCTGCGCCGGCTCTGCGACATCTGGGAGAAGCACGGCTCGGGGCTGATCGCCCTCCACGGCCAGTCCGGCGACATCATGTTCCAGGGCGCGACCACCGAGCAGGTGCAGGCCGCCTTCGACGCGCTGAACGAGGCCGGGTTCGACCTCGGCGGCGCCGGACCGGCGCTGCGCACGTCGATGTCGTGCGTGGGCGCGGCGCGCTGCGAGCTCTCGTGCTACGACGAGGCGCGCGCGCTGCGCGCGGTGATCAACGCCAACCTCGACGACATGCACCGCCCGGCGCTGCCGTACAAGTTCAAGTTCAAGTTCTCCGGCTGCCCGAACGACTGCGTGAACGCGATCCAGCGCGCCGACTTCGCCACCATCGGCACCTGGCGCGACAACATCCAGGTGAACGACGAGTACTCGCGCGCCTACTTCGCGGCGCACGGCACCCGGGACCTGGTGAACGACGTGATCGCGCGCTGTCCGACCCGGGCGATGCGGCTGGCGCAGAAGGACGAAGTCGAGGCCGGTCCGCACCACTCGGTGGCGGAGCTCGACGACGAGCTGCGCCTGGTGATCGACAACCGCGACTGCGTGCGCTGCACGCACTGCCTCAACGTGGTGCGCGGGGGGCTGCTCCCGGGCGCGCAGCGCGGCGTGTCGATCCTGGTCGGCGGCAAGAGCGTGCTCAAGATCGGCGCCACGATGGGCACCATGGTGGTGCCGTTCATGAAGCTCGAGAGCGACGAGGACTTCGAGCGGCTGAAGGAGCTGGGGCGCAGCGTGATCGACTTCTTCGCCGAGAACGCGCTCGAGCACGAGCGCATCGGCGAGACCATCGACCGCATCGGGCTCGCCAACTTCCTCGAGGGCGTGGGGCTGCCGCTCGACCCGAACATGATCGTCGAGCCGCGCGCGAACCCGTACGTGCGCACCGACGACTGGGACGAGCAGGTCGCGAAGTGGGAAGAGCTGAAAGGCGCCGCGGCCTGAGCGCGCGCGCCCGGGTCACGTTCGGAGAGCGACATGGCTGAGCACCGCGCACCGGTCGAGAGCGGCGTGCCCGACCCGATGCCCCTGATGCACCCGGTGATGCGCAGGAACTACGGGCAGTGGATCTACCACGACCATCCGCGCCCCGGCGTGCTGCGGCACCGGGCGCGCAGCGGCGACGAGATCTGGACGGTGAAGGCGGGCACCCAGCGGCAGCTGGACCTCCACACCATCCGCACGCTGTGCGACATCGCCGACCGGCACGCCGACGGTCACGTGCGCTTCACCACGCGCTCGAACATCGAGTACATGGTGGCGGACGGAAGCAAGGTCGAGCCGCTCGTCGCGGCGCTCACCGCGGCCGGCTTCCCGGTCGGCGGCACGGCGAACTCGGTGTCGATGATCGCCCACACGCAGGGGTTCCTGCACTGCGACATCCCGGCCACCGACGCCTCGGGCGTGGTGAAGGCGCTGATGGACGAGCTCTACGACGAGTTCGTGAACTGCGCGATGCCGAACCGCGTGAAGCTCTCCACCTCGTGCTGCGAGATCAACTGCGGCGGGCAGGCGGACCTGGCGATCATCATGCAGCACACCAAGCCGCCCAAGATCAACCACGACCTGGTGGCCAACGTCTGCGAGCGCCCGGCGGTGGTCGCGCGCTGCCCGGTGGCGGCGATCCGTCCGGCGCTGGTGAACGGCAAGCCCTCGCTCGAGGTCGACGAGCGCAAGTGCGTCTGCTGCGGCGCGTGCTACCCGCCGTGCCCGCCGATGCAGATCAACGACCCCGAGCACTCCAGGATCGCGATCTGGGTCGGGGGCAAGAACGCGAACGCCCGCGGCCGCCCGACCTTCCACAAGCTGGTCGCCTCGGGGCTGCCGAACAACCCGCCGCGCTGGCCGGAGGTGGCTGCGGTGGTGAAGAAGATCCTGGCGACCTACAAGGCCGACGCGCGCCCGTGGGAGCGCATGGTGGACTGGATCGAGCGCATCGGCTGGCCGCGCTTCTTCGAGCGCACCGGGCTGCCGTTCACCAAGTACCACATCGACGACTGGCGCGGCGCGCGGCGCACGCTCAACGCGTCGGCGCACATCCGGTTCTAGGGGGCCGCAGGTGAAGATCGGCGTGATGGTCAACGAGGGGCCGTACAACCACCAGGCCTCGGACAGCGCCTACCAGTTCGTGCAGGCCGCGCTCGCGAAAGGCCACCGGATCTACCGCGTGTTCTTCTACAACGACGGGGTCCACAACGCCACCCGGCTCACCGAACCCCCGCAGGACGACCGCCACGTGGTGAACCGCTGGTCGAAGCTCGCGGAGGCGCACGGGCTGGACCTGGTGGTGTGCGTGGCAGCCGGGCTGCGCCGCGGCCTGGTGGAGGACAACCTCGCGCCGGGATTCCGCATCTCGGGGCTCGGTCAGCTGGTGGAAGCGGGCATCCAGGCCGACCGCCTGGTGGTGTTCGGGGACTGAGATGACCGAAGCGGCCATGGATCTCGAGGCGGAAGCCGCCGGCGTCGTCAAGAAGTTCATGTACGTCAACCGCAAGGCGCCGTACGGGACGATCTACGCGCTCGAGGGGCTCGAGGTGGTGCTGATCAGCGCGGCGTTCGACCAGGACGTGAGCCTCGCCTTCCTCGACGACGGCGTGTACCAGCTCGTCAAGGGCCAGCAGACCAAGGGCATCGAGGTCAAGAACTTCTCGCCCACCTACCGGGCGCTCGAGGGCTACGACATCGAGAAGCTCTACGTCGAGCGCGAGTCGCTCGAGGCGCGCGGCCTTACCGCGGACCAGCTGCTCGTGCCGGTCGAGGTGATGGGCCGGGACGAGCTCGTGCGCCGCATGGAGGAGCAGGACGTGGTGATCGCGTTCTGAGAAGTGGCCCAGCGCGCCCGACGCAATCAACGTCAGGCGGCCGATCCAGGGGAGTACGAGGGGCTGCGCCCCGCGAGCGTCGAGGATTGCAATGCTCCACATCGTCAACAAGTCGCCGTTCGAGAAGACCACGCTCGCGAGCTGCCTCGCGCACGCCGGCCCGGGCGCCGCCGTGCTGCTGATCGAGGACGCCGTGTACGGCGCCACGACGCTCAACGCCGCGGAGGGCGCGCTCAAGGGCGCGCTCGGGCGGGTGGCGGTGTACGCGCTCGGGCCGGACCTGGAGGCGCGCGGGATGAAGGAGCGCGTCATCGAGGGCGTGAAGGTGGTGGATTACGCGGGCTTCGTCGACCTGGTCGCGGAGCACAAGACGAGCCAGTCCTGGCTCTAGGGAAGTTCCGCTTTAGGCACGACAACCCCGAAGGAGCGCGACGCATGGCAATCGAAGTGGGCGGCAAGACGCTGGAGACCGACGAGGAGGGCTATCTCGTCAACCTCGCGGACTGGACGGAGGACGTCGCGAACGCGATCGCAAAGGCGGAGAACGTCGACATGTCCGGGAACCACTGGGAAGTGGTCAACTTCCTGCGCGAGTACTACAACGAGTACCAGATCGCGCCCGCGGTCCGCGTGCTCACCAAGGCGATCGGGAAGAAGCTCGGGCCGGACAAGGGCAACAGCAAGTACCTGTACGAGCTCTTCCCCTACGGCCCGGCGAAGCAGGCGTGCAAGATCGCCGGGCTTCCCAAACCCACGGGTTGCGTCTGAGGCCGTAGCGCTCGCGGCGCGGTGAGCCGGAAATGAGCGCGCTCACGCTCGTCTACGCCGGGCTCTTCTACGCCGCGACGGCGCTCCTCGTCGCCGGCCTGGCGGCGAAGATCGCCGGCTACGCGCGCACGCCCGCGCCGCTGCGCATCCCGACCACGCCGGCGCCGCGCACCCGGGCGGGCGTCGCCGGGCGCATGGCGCGCGAGGTCCTGCTCTTCGAGAGCCTGTTCCGCGCGAACAAGTGGACCTGGCTCTGCGGCTGGCTCTTCCACGTCGCGCTCGCGCTGGTGCTGGTGCGGCACCTGCGCTACTTCACCGAGCCGGTCTGGACGCCGGTCGCGATCGCGCAGCCGTTCGGCGTCTACGCCGGGTTCGCGCTGCTCGCGGGGCTCGCCGGCCTCTGGGCGCGGCGCTTCCTGGTCGAGCGCGTCCGCTACATCTCGACCTACTCCGACCACCTGATGCTCGCGCTGCTGGCGATGATCGGCCTGTCGGGCCTGATGATGAAGTACGGGTCGCACACCGACGTCGTCGCGGTGAAGGCGTTCATGCTCGGGCTGATGCGCTTCGACCTGCAGCCGCTGCCCGCCGACGGGCCGCTGCTGGTGCACCTCTTGCTGGTTGCGGCGCTGATGGCGATCTTCCCGGCGAGCAAGCTCCTGCACGCGCCGGGCGTGTTCTTCAGCCCGACGCGCAACCAGGCGGACGATTCGCGCGAGCGGCGCCACGTCGCGCCGTGGGCCGCCGGGCTCGAGAAGAAGTAGGTCGCGGCCGTGGGCGCGCCCGAGTTCCAGACCCCGCCGCTCAAGGCGTACCCGGTCATCCCCATCCTGCAGGCCGATGCGATGGCGGCGAGCAAGCCGTACGTCGCCGCGGAGAAGCTGAACGAGGCGATCGGCTTCCCCGGAAAGCTGGTGGACGGGTGGCAGGAGAAGGCGGTCGCGAAGCTCGGCGAGCTGCGCGACAAGTACCGGTCGCTGCGCGTCTTCCTCGACGCCTGCGTCCACTGCGGCGCCTGCACCGACAAGTGCCACTACTTCCTCGGCACCGGCGACCCCAAGAACATGCCGGTCGCGCGCCAGGAGCTGGTGCGCAAGGTCTACCGCCGCTACTTCACCTTCGCCGGGAAGTATTTCCCGCAGCTCGTGGGCGCCGCGGCGCTGACCGAGCCGGTGCTGGAGGACTGGTACCGGTACTTCAACCAGTGCTCGGAGTGCCGGCGCTGCTCGGTGTACTGCCCGTACGGCATCGACACCGCCGAGATCACCATGGCCGCGAAAGAGGTCATGGACTCGATCGGCCTGGGGCAGAAGTACACGAACGAGATCATCGGCAAGGTCCACCGGATCGGCAACAACCTCGGCCTGCCCGGCCCGGCGCTCCGCGACACCCTGCAGACGCTCGAGGAGGAGGTCAAGGAGGAGACCGGCCTCGACGTGCGCTTCCCGCTCGACGAGGCGGGCGCGGAGGTGCTGGTGGTCACGCCCTCGGCGGACTTCTTCGCCGAGCCGCACGTCTACAGCCTGATCGGCTACGCAAAGGTGTTGCACGCGGCCGGGATCCGCTGGACCCTGTCCTCGCACGCCTCCGAGGCGGGCAACTTCGGGCTGTTCATCGGCAACTACGACCAGACGCGCAGGATCGCGCTGCGCGTGCGCGCGGCGGCGCTCGAGCTGGGCGTGAAGCGCATCGTGGTGGGCGAGTGCGGCCACGCGTGGCGCGTCGCCTACAGCTTCTGGAACACGCTGATCGGGCCGTTCGACTTTCTCGACGCCCGCTACCCGGTGCCGCAGCACGTCTGCGAGCTCACCCACGACCTCCTCGAGCGCGGCGCGATCAGGCTCGACCGGGAGAAGAACGACCACCGCGTGGTCACCTTCCACGACTCGTGCAACGTCGCGCGCGGCGCCGGCATGGGCGGCATTGCGCGCGGCCAGTTCATCCTCCCGCGCGCGATCATCAGGAGCGCCTGCAACCGGTTCCACGACATGGCGCCCGAGACCATCCACGAGAACACCTTCTGCTGCGGCGGCGGGGGCGGGCTGCTCACCGACGAGCTGCTCGAGCTGCGCGTCAAGGGCGCGCTGCCGCGCATGGAGGCGCTGAAGGCGGTGGTGGACGAGCACGGCGTCAACTTCATGGCGACGATCTGCGCCATCTGCAAGGCGCAGTTCGCGAAGGTGCTGCCGTTCTACGAGTTCGACATGGCCATGATCGGCGGCGTCCACCAGCTCGTGGGCGACGCCATCCGGCTCGGGCGCAACGACTGAGGACGAGGGGAGAGGCGATGTCCGCCACCACCGAGACGAAGCCCGCGGGCGCGCAGCGCACCTTCCGCCGCTACAAGGAAGGCGACAAGGGCTGGAAGCGCTGGAGCGACCACATCTTCCAGGCGAGCCACACGCACAAGTGCCCGACCTACCAGAAGTCGACGCCGCCGTGCCAGGCGAGCTGCCCCTCGGGCGAGGACATCCGCGGTTACCTCGCGATCGTGCGCGGGACCGAGAAGCCGCCGGCGGGCGTGCCGTGGCAGGAGTACGCGTGGCGGCGGCTCACCGAGGCGAACCCTTTCCCGGCGGTGATGGGGCGCGTCTGCCCCGCGCCGTGCGAGTCGGGCTGCAACCGCAACGAGGTCGAGGACCACGTCGGCATCAACGCGGTCGAGCACTTCCTCGGCCAGTACGCGATCGAGCACGGGCTCGGGTTCGCGCGGCCGGAGCGGTCCACCGGCAAGAAGGTCGCGGTCGTCGGCGGCGGGCCGGCGGGGCTGTCGTGCGCCTACCAGCTCGCGCGCAAGGGCCACGCGGTGACGATCTTCGACGAGCACGAGGCGCTCGGCGGCATGATGCGCTACGGGATCCCCGGCTTCCGCACGCCGCGCGAGGTTCTCGACGCGGAGATCCAGCGCATCCTCGACCTCGGCGTGACCGCGCGGCTCGGGACGCGCGTCGGCACCGACCTCGCGCTGGCGGCGATCGACGCCGAGTTCGACGCGCTCTTCCTGGGCCTGGGCGCGCAGGGCGGCCGCGCGCTGCCGGCGCCCGGCGCGGAGGCCCCGAACGTCGTGACCGCGACCGCGTTCCTGCGCGCGTTCAACGACGGCCGGCTGAAGCACGTCGGCAGGCGCGTGGTGGTGGTCGGCGGCGGCGACACGTCGATCGACGTCGCGACCGTGGCGCGCCGGCTCGGGCACATCGAGCACCCGCACGCGGCCGGCCACCCCGAGATGGTGATCGTCGGCAAGGCGGCGCAGGACGTGGCCGACGTCTCCGCGCGCCACGGCGCGGCGGTCACGCTCACCTCGGTGTTCTCGATCGAGAAGATGCAGGCGAACCGGCACGAGATCGAGCACGCGCTCGCCGAGGGCGTTGCGATCCGCGACGGCTGGGCGCCGGTCGAGGTGGTGCGCGGCGCGGACGGCCGCGCGACCGGGCTGAAGATCGCCCGCTGCGAGGCGAAGTTCGTCGGGCCGAAGCTCGAGATCCGGATCGAGCCCGGCACCGAGGAGATCGTGCCCGCGGACCTCATCGTCTCGGCGATCGGCCAGGCGGTGGACTTCACCGGGCTGGAGGCGTTCGACAGCGGCAAGGGCCTGATCGCCGCCGACCGGAACTACCAGGTGGTGGGGAAGAAGGGCGTGTTCGCCGGCGGCGACGTCATCCGGCCGCACCTCCTCACCAGCGCGATCGGGCAGGGCTGGATCGCGGCCGAGGGGATCGACCGGCATCTCGCCGGCGAGGATCCCGAGCGGCGCCCGAAGATCGACGTGCACGCCTTCGACCTGATGCGCAAGATGGTCGAGCGCGGCGTCGCGCCGGAGGCGGCGCCGAAAGGGGAGGCGCGCGGCACCTCCGCGTCGAACTTCGCGATCCACAACTACGAGGACCGCTCGGGCCGCTACGTGATCCCGCACGGGGAGCTCTTCCTCGGCCACTTCCAGCACACGCCGCGCAACGTCCGCGCGGTCACCACGCTCACCGCCGCGCAGGCGCTCGGCAACTTCGACGAGCGGCTGCGGCCGCTCGCCGAGAAGGACGCGGTGGCCGAGGGCAAGCGCTGCATGAGCTGCGGGCTGTGCTTCGAGTGCGACAACTGCGTCGTGTACTGCCCGCAGACCGCGGTCTTCCGCGTGAAGAAGGCGCAGGCCACCACCGGCCGCTACGTGGACACCGACTACACGAAGTGCATCGGCTGCCACATCTGCCGCGACGTCTGCCCGACCGGCTACATCCAGATGGGGCTCGGGGAGTGAGGCGTGAGAAGTAGGGCGCTGCTCGGCACCGTGCTGGTCGGCCTCGCGCTCGGCGCGGGCTGGGCCGTGTCGCAGGAGCGCACGGCGTCCGTCGGGCGGGTGCCGAAGCCGGTGATCGCGCCGGGGCAGGGCGACAAGTGCGTGGAGCCCACCGACTTCATGCGCCGGAACCACATGCAGGTCCTGATGTTCCACCGCGACCGCACGGTGCGCGAGGGGATCCGCACGCCGCGGCACAGCCTCAAGGGCTGCGTCGAGTGCCACGCCGGCGCGAGCACCGGCACGGTCGCCGGGAACGAGGGCGACTTCTGCCAGAGCTGCCACGCGTACGCCGCGGTGAGCATCGACTGCTTCGAGTGCCACGCGACGCGGCCGAGGGAGGCCGTGGCCGGAGCCCGCAAGCCGTGAGAGCGACCGGCGAGGCGCGCCGCCAGTTCCTCGCGGCTGCGGGCGGCGCGGTCGCCGCGCTGACGCTCGCCCCGGGCGTGCTGCTGCTCGCGCCGGCGCACGGCCGCGCGCCCGACCAGCCGGCGACCGGCAAGGTCCGGTGGGGGCTGCTCGTCGACACGACGAAGTGCGCGAGCGCCTGCGCCGACTGCGTCAGCGCGTGCAACCGCGAGAACGGGCTCTCCGGACGGACGGGCCCCACCGACGCGCAGTGGATCCGCAAGATCGACCTGAAGCACCTGCGCAGCGGCCGGCAGGCGTCGCTGCCGATGATGTGCCAGCACTGCGCCGCGCCGCCCTGCGTGGACGTCTGCCCGACCGGCGCGTCGTTCAAGCGCGCCGACGGCATCGTGCTCGTGGACAAGCACATCTGCATCGGCTGCCGCTACTGCATGATGGCCTGCCCGTACAAGGCGCGCTCGCTCGTGCACGAGCCGGTCACCGGCCAGAACCCGGACGTGCCGCGCGGCAAGGGCACGGTGGAGTCGTGCACGCTGTGCGTGCACCGCGTGGACCGCGGCGAGCTCCCGGCGTGCGTCGCGGCCTGCGCCGCCGCCGGCCACCGGGCGATCGTCTTCGGCGACCTGAACGACCCGGCGAGCGAGATCGCGCAGCGCGTCGCGCGGCACCCGTCGCTGCAGGTGCGCGCCGACCTCGGCCTCGATCCGGGCGTGCGCTACCAGGGGATCTAGCCGCGATGACGCCGGCGCTGCACGCGATCGAGGGCCGCAGCCCCGGCTACCGGGGACTCCTCGGCGCGCTCGGCGCGCTGACCGCGCTCGGCCTCGCCGGCGCCTGGACCATGGAGCACCACGGCCACGTCGTCACCGGCATGACCAACCAGATCGTCTGGGGCCTGCCGCACGTGTTCGCGGTGTTCCTGATCGTCGCGGCCTCCGGCGCGCTGAACGTCGCCTCGATCGCGTCGGTCTTCGGCAAGAGCTTCTATAAGCCGCTCGCGCCGCTCTCGGGCCTCCTCGCCGTGGCGCTCCTCGCCGGCGGCCTCATGGTGCTCGTGCTCGACCTCGGCCGCGCCGACCGGCTGGTGGTGGCGATGACGCACTTCAACTTCAAGTCGATCTTCGCCTGGAACATCTTCCTCTACACCGGGTTCTTCGCGCTCGTTGCGGTCTACCTCTGGACGATGCTCGAGCGCCGCCTGAACCGCTACGCGTCCGCGGTCGGGTTCGGCGCGTTCGTCTGGCGTCTCGTCCTCACGACGGGCACCGGCTCGATCTTCGGCTTCCTCGTCGCGCGCGCCGCCTACGACTCGGCGCTGCTCGCGCCGATGTTCATCGCGGCTTCGTTCTCGTACGGGCTCGCGGCGTTCCTGATCGTGCTGCTCGCGGCCTGCGGCGGGACGGGGCGCGAGCTCGCGCCGGCGGTGCTTGCGCGGCTCAAGAACCTCCTCGTCGTCTTCATCGCCGCGGCGCTGTACTTCGCCGCGGTCCACCACCTGACCAACCTGTACCTCGCCAGGCAGGGCGCGTACGTGCGCTTCATCCTGGTGGACGGGGGCGTGTATCCGCTCGCCTTCTGGGGCGGCCAGGTCCTCCTCGGCAGCCTCGTGCCGATGGCGCTCCTCGCGCACCCGCGGCTCGGCGCGACCCGCGGCGCGATCGCGGTCGCGGCCGCGCTCGTCGTGCT
>JAGVSZ010000126.1 GCA_019137045.1 Betaproteobacteria bacterium | reverse complement strand
GCGGATCCTCACCCGCTGCGCCCTGCCGTCCACGACGCGGAAGACGAACTGGTCCGCCCCTACCGGCACCAGCGCCTCCTCCGGCACCGTCAAGGCGTCCTGCCGCTGCGACACGATCAGCCGCGTGCGCACGAACATTCCCGGCCGCAGCTGCCCGTCGTTGTTGCGCAGGCGTGCGCGCAGCAGCACCGCGCGCCCGGCCTGGTCGACCAGCGGGTCGATCGCATCGACGGTGGCGACGTGCGTGCGTCCCGGCAGCGCGTCGGTCGTCACCTCCACCTTCTGGCCCGGGCGCAGCGCCGCGAGCAGCTGCTCGGGCACGCGGAAATCGACCTTGAGCGCGGAGATGTCCTCCAGCGTCACGAGGTCCTGCCCCTCCTTCACGTAGTCGCCCACGCTCACCTGCCGGATGCCGATCACCCCGCCGAAGGGGGCCACGATCTGCGTCCGCGCGAGCCGCGCCTCGGCGAGCTGGACGCTCGCCTGCGCCACGCGCAGCCCGTTCAGCGCCTGGTCCTTCGCGGTCGCGCTCACGAACTTCTGCTTCTCGAGCTCCTGGGTGCGCTGGAAGTTGCTCTCGGCGAGCGCCAGGTTCGCCTTCGCCTGGGCGAGCTCCGCCGCCGGGACCGAGTCGTCCAGGGCGACGATGACCTGCCCCTTCCGGACCGCCGCCCCCTCGGTGAAGTTCAGCCGCTCGATGCGGCCGGAGATCTCGGGGCGGACGACGACCGCTTCGTTCGAGCGCAGCGTGCCGACCGCATCGATGTCCTCCTGCACCACGGCGAGCGCCACGCGCGCGACTTCGACCGCCACCGGTCCGACCGCCCCCTTGGCGGAGGCCGCCGGCCCGGCCGGACCCCGGGCGGCCGGTGCCGGCGCGCGAAAAGCGTAGTACGCGAAGGCGGCGAGCCCCGCGAGCAGGACGAGCGGGAGGATGACGAAGCGCCAGCGGTGCGTCGTCACGCGCTACCTCGCTCCGGCCAGCGCCACGCCGCGGTTCGCGAGCGCGTCCGCGCGCTCGTTCTCGGCGTGGCCCGCGTGGCCGCGCACCCAGTGCCAGCGCACTTCGTGGCGCGCCGCCGCCGCCTCGAGCGCCTGCCAGAGATCGACGTTCTTCACCGGTTTGCGGTCGGCCGTCCTCCAGCCGCGCCGCTTCCAGCCGGGCAGCCACTCGGTGATGCCGTTCTTCACGTACTCGGAGTCGGTGTAGACCTCCACGCGCGCGGGCTGCTCCAGCGCCTCGAGCGCGCGGATCACCGCGGTGAGCTCCATGCGGTTGTTGGTGGTCGCCGGTTCGCCGCCGCAGAGCTCGCGCTCGTGCGTCCCGGCGCGCAGCAGGGCGCCCCACCCGCCCGGACCGGGGTTGCCCTTGCAGGCGCCGTCGGTGTAGACGCGAACGACGTCGGTCACGCTGCCGGCCGCGTCATTCGCTCTCCGGCCTCGCCTCGCCGGCCCCGCCCGCGACGAGGCGCAGGTGGCCCGAGCCGCGCCGGCCGTGCGCCGCGTGTGTCTCGGGCACGGGCGCGCGCCGCGCAACCGCGGCGAGCGCGCGCACTTTGGCGCCGCCGTTCTTCCACGCCGGCGTGACCAGGCGCATGCCCTGCACGCGCTTGACCGCGCGCACCACGTAGACTCCGCCGCAGATCGGCCACCACCGGTCGCCGGCCTTCTCCATGAACGCAAACCGCTGCAGCCACACCGCCTGGCTCACCGGCGGCGCGTAGCACCCGAAGCGCCCGCCGTTCAGCTCGAAACCGAGCAGCTTCAGCCAGTCGCGCAGGCGCAGGAGGCTGATGAACTCGCCGCACCACGGGTACCCGGCGCGCCTGCCCCGCAGCCGCCGCTTGAGGCCCCACAGGCTGACCGGGTTGAAGCCCGCGATCACGATCTGGCCCTCGGGCCGCAGCACGCGCTCGGCCTCGCGCAGGATCTGGTGCGGGTCGGGGTCGAACTCGAGCACGTGCGGCAGCACGACCAGGTCGACGCTCTGCGGCGCGAGCGGCAGCTGGCGCGGGTCGGCGCGCAGGCCGCAGCCCGCGGCGAGCCCGACGCTGAAGCGCAGCGGCATGCGGTTCGCACGCAGGAAGTCGATCTCCGGCAGTCCGATCTGCAGCGCGTTGTAGCCGAAGACGTCCTCGACCGCGCTGTCGAACTGCGCCCGCTCCCAGTCGAGCACGTACGCGCCCTTCGAGCTCGCGCACCACTCGGCGAGCGTGGATGAGTCGGACGGCTGCAACGCGATTCCCTCGTTTCGGCGCGGACGGTGCCCGCATTATCGCCCAAACGCGCCGCGGCACGGTCCTTGCCCTCGAGGACGCCGGACTTCCGGCCGGTCGCCGCACGCGCACCGGCGTGCCGGAATGCCGACGCTTCGCGACGGCAGGCGTGGCGGAGTGCGCGCGCGCGTGCCGCCGGGCGCACGCGCCGTCCCGAATGGCTTGACCCTGGCGCGAGCGGCTCCGTATCATCGCGCCAGCCTGCGGGAGCGAGATTGACTAGGCGCGCTGTGCACGTGGTGGTGCTTGCCCTCGCCGCTCTGGCGGGCGCGCCGGCGCTCGCGATCGATTCCGCGCTGCACGATCTCCCGGACGACGCGTTCGCGCCTCCGGCCGCGGCGCAGCCCGAAGCGGGCGTGACCGGCGTGGAGGTGCGCGGGGTGCGCGATCTCGGCGCGCGCGGCGCGGCGCCCGCGCCGGGACCCGCCGACCTCTGGGAGCGCATCCGGGCCGGTTTCGCGATCCCCGATCTCACCGGGAAGCTCGTCGTCCAGCGCCAGGCGTGGTACGCCCAGCGCCCCGAGCAGCTCCGCCTCATCGTCGAGCGCAGCCGGCGCTACCTCTTCCACATCGTCGAGGCCCTCGAGCGCCGCGGCATGCCCACCGAGCTCGCGCTGCTGCCGATGGTCGAGAGCGCGTTCAACCCGATGGCCTATTCGCGCGCGCACGCCTCCGGCCTGTGGCAGTTCATCCCGTCCACCGGGCGCAACTACAACCTGGAGCAGAACTGGTGGTACGACGCGCGGCGCGACATCATGGCCTCCACCGTCGCGGCGCTCGACTACCTGCAGTCGCTGCACGAGCAGTTCGGCGACTGGCACCTCGCGCTCGCCGCGTACAACATGGGCGAGAACGGGCTCGCGCGCGCGATCGAGCGCAACCGCGCGCGGCGCAGGCCGACCGACTACGCGTCGCTCGCGCTGCCCAAGGAGACCCGCGCCTACGTCCCGTCGCTGCAGGCGTTCAAGAATATCGTGGCCGACCCGGCTGCGGCCGGCGTCGCCCTCGATCCGATCCCGAACGCCCCCTATTTCGTCACGGTGACCCTCGCGCACGACATCGACTTCAAGGTCGCCGCCCGGCTCGCGGAGATGCCGGTCGAGGAGCTCGTCGCGCTCAACCCCGCGCACAACCGCCCGGTCGTCGCCGCCGAGGTCGCGCCGGAGCTCGTGCTCCCGGCCGACCGCGCGGAGGTCTTCCTGATGAACCTGGAGGGCCACGTGAACCCGCTCTCGTCCTGGCAGGTGTACACGTTCAAGGCCGGCGACCGCCTCGACAAGCTCGCCGCCGAGCACGGCGTGCCCGTCGAGCGGCTGCGCGCCGTAAACGGACTGCGCGCGAAGGCGAGCCCGGTGGTCGGGCAGCAGTTGCTCGTGCCCGAGAAGGGCAGCGCGGCCGCGACCGAAGAGCTGCCGCCGATCTTCACGCCGCCGGCCGCCCGCGGCCAGCGGGTGGTCCAGTACCGGGTGAGGAAGGGCGACACCGTCTCGTCGATCGCGCGGGCGCTCGGCGCGAAGCTCGCCGACGTGCGCGCCGCAAACGGCGGGAGCGACCAGCTCGCCGTCGGCAAGAGCCTCAGCATCGCGGTCAGCGGCGCGGCGCCGCGCCCGAACCGCAGCGCGGCGCGGACCTCGAAGCGGCCC
>JAGVSZ010000235.1 GCA_019137045.1 Betaproteobacteria bacterium | reverse complement strand
GGCGCGCGCGCTCGAGCGCGCGACCGGCGTACCGGTGATCGGCATGGAGAGCCCGCGCGGCGTCGCCGACCCCGGGCTGGGCGCATTCGCCGAGGTCCTCGCGCGCGCCGACCTCGCGCTGCTGCTCGGCAAGCAGCTCGACTTCACGCTGCAGTACGGACGGCCGCCGGCCTTCGACCCCGAATGCCGCTTCATCCAGATCGCGCCCGACCTGGACGCGGTGCAGCGCACTTCGCGCGCGGTCGGCGAGCGGCTGGTCCTGTCGACGGTGGCCGACGTGTCGCCCGCGGCCGGCGAGCTCGCGCAGCTCGCCGCCGGCGCGCGGCGGCGCGAGGCGTGGCTGCACGAGGTCCAGGAGGCGGTGCGCTACCGCCCGCCCGAATGGGCGAGCGCCGCCGGGCGCGAAGGCGCCGTGCATCCGGCCGCGGTCTGCCGCGCGGTGCAGCAGCACCTCGGAGGCGCGAACGCGGTGCTCGTCTCCGACGGCGGCGAGTTCGGCCAGTGGGCGCAGGCGTGCCTGAGCGCGCCCCACCGCCTCATCAACGGCCCGGCCGGCGCGATCGGCGCCGCGCTGCCGTTCGCGGCCGCGGCAAGGCTCGCCTTGCCCGCCGCGCCGGTCGTGGCCCTGCTCGGCGACGGGGCGTTCGGGTTCCACGCCGCCGAGCTCGACACCGCGGCGCGCTGCGGCCTGCCGTTCGTCGCCGTGGTGGGCAATGACGCGTGCTGGAACGCCGAGTACCAGCTCCGGCTCGCCGCGTACGGTGCGGCCCGGGCGCAGGGCTGCGGGCTCGCGCCGACCCGCTACGATCTCGTCGCCGTCGCGCTCGGGGGGCACGGCGAGCACGTGACGCGCGTCGAGGACCTGTCCGGGGCGCTCGCGCGCGCGTTCGCCGCCGGGCGGCCGGCGTGCGTGAACGTGACGATCGACGGACTGCCGGCGCCGAAGATGGCGCGCACGCGCGCGCCGTAGCGGCCCGCCTGCGTGCGCTAGACTGCGCGTTCCGGACGGAAGGAGGCAATCGAATGGCGCGGATTGCGGCGCTGGTGCTCGCGGCGCTCCTGCCGCTTTGCGGCCTCGCGGCCGAAGTCGCCGGGGTCAAGCTCGCGGACAAGGTCCGGATCGACGCGGCCGGTCCGGACCTGGTGCTGAACGGCGCCGGCGTGCGCACGCGCTTCGTCGTGAAGGTGTACGTCGCCGGGCTGTACCTCGCGGAGCGGAAAGCCGCCGCCGCGGACGCGATCGCCCTCGGCGGTCCGAAGCGCGTCAGCATCACCATGATGCGCGACGTCGGTGCGCAGCAGTTCAACGACGCGCTCGTCGAGGGATTCCGGGCGAACAACTCCGCCGCGGACGTGGCGACGCTCAAGGGCCCGCTCGACGAGCTGAGCGCGATCATGAGCGCCCTCGGGGAGGCGAAGAAGGGCAGCGTCATCGCGCTCGACTTCGTGCCCGGCAGCGGGACGCGCGTGCTGGTGAACGGTGCGACCCAGGGCAAGCCGATCGCCGGGGACGAGTTCTACCGCGCGCTGCTGCGCATCTGGCTCGGCGACCGGCCGGTTGACGGGGACCTCAAGAAAGGCCTGCTCGGTCAGGGGTGAAACCCGCGCGCCGGCGGGCGGTCGAAGCGTCGGCGGGCCGGTAGAATCCGGCCCGGAGCACATCCGATCATTGTGGAGAGGAGCCGGAAGCATGAAGACCATCATTCGAACTGCGGCGCTCGCGGCCGCGCTCGCGGCGGCGGGCGGCGCCGTCGCGCAGGAGAAGATCAACCTCGCCATCGGCACCGGCGGCACCGGCGGGGTGTACTACCCCCTCGGCGGCGGGATCGCGGCGGTGCTCTCGAAGTACGTGCCCGGCATGCAGGCGACCGCAGAGGTGACCGGCGGCTCGGTGGACAACCTCAAGCTGATCGGGAGCGGCAAGCCCTACATCGCGCTCTCGATGGCCGACGCCGGACAGGACGCGTACCGCGGCGAGCAGAAGTTCCAGGGCAACAAGGTCCCGGTGCGCACGCTGATGGTGGCGTACCCCAACCGCATGCACGTGGTCTCGATCGAGGGCAAGGGCGTCGCGAAGATGGCCGACCTCAAGGGCAAGCGCGTCTCGACCGGTTCGCCCGGCAGCGCGACCGAGGTCATGGCGTTTCGCCTGATCGAGGCCGCCGGCCTCGACCGGGACCGCGACATGAAGCGCGAGCGGCTCGGCGTGGCCGAATCGGTGAACGCGCTCAAGGACGGCAAGATCGACGCCTTCTTCTGGGTCGGCGGACTGCCGACCGCCGCGGTGACCGACCTCGCGAGCACGCCCGGGGTGAAGATCAAGATGGTCGACCACGCCGACGCGGTCGCCGCGATGAACAAGAAGTACGGCCAGCTCTACACCGAGGACGTCATCCCGAAGGACACCTACCGCGGGATGGACGCGGACAACAAGATCGCCAGCGTGTGGAACATCCTGGTCGCGAACGAGAACCTGAGCAACGAGGCGGCCTACAACATAGTGAAGACGATCTTCGACAAGCGCGACGAGCTGATCGCGGTGCACAAGGAGGCGGCCAACTTCAAGCTGGAGAACCAGAAGGCGTCCGCGTCGCCGATCCCCTACCACCCGGGCGCGATCAAGTACTACAACGAGAAGGGCGTGAAGCTCCAGTAGGCGCAGTCGCCCAGCGGCCGCCGGCGGCCGCGCCCGCCCCCGAGGCCCCGCACGCGGGGCCTCGTCGCTTCCGCGGGCATGCCGGATAATCGCGCCGGGGAGGAGAACCCATGGTCAACGCGAGCGTCCCGCCCGGCGGCGGCGAAGGGTCACCTGACACCGCGGTCAGCGACGAGAGCCTGAAGAAGGCCGAGCAGTACATCGAGGCGGAGGAGGGAGCGACCAACCGGTTCAGCGGCCCGTTCGCCGTCTTCGTGAGCCTCGTCGCGGTCGCGATGTCGCTCTTCCACCTCTATACCGCCTACGCGATCGTCCCGGCGCAGGAGCTGCGCCCGATCCACGTCGGCTGGGTCCTGTTCCTGGTGTTCCTGCTCTTCCCCGCGGCGCGGCGCTTCCGGCATCGCGTGATGCCGTGGGACTGGATTGCGGCCGCGGCCGCGGTGGCCTCGATCGCCTACATGCTCCACGGCGGCGACGACTTCATGGACCGCAACACGCTGCCGGACCGGACCGACATCGTGTTCGGCGTGCTGCTCATCGTGCTCCTGCTCGAGGCGGTGCGGCGCACCTCAGGATGGATCCTGACCGTGGTGGTGGCGGCGTTCATCGCCTACGCGCTCTTCGGCGACCACCTGCCGGAGCCGTGGGAGCACCGCGGCTACGAGCTCGGCCGCCTGGTCGGCCACCTCTACATGACGCTCGAAGGCATCTTCGGCGTCGCGGTCGACGTCTCGTCCTCGCTGATCATCCTCTTCACGATCTACGGCGCGTTCCTGCAGTTCTCCGGCGCCGGCAAGTTCTTCATCGACTTCTCGTTCGCGGCGATGGGCGGGAAATCCTCGGGCGCGGGGCGCACGGTGGTGCTCGCCTCGTTCCTGCTCGGCGGGCCGTCCGGCAGCGGGGTCGCCACGACGGTGACGATCGGGTCGGTCGCCTACCCCCTGCTCGCCAAGGCGGGCTACGGCAAGGAGGCCGCCGGCGGACTGCTCGCCGCGGGCGGGCTCGGGGCGATCATCTCGCCGCCGGTGCTCGGCGCGGCCGCGTTCCTCATCGCCGAGTTCCTCAAGATCTCGTACCTCGACGTGCTGCTGATGGCGGTGATCCCCACCTGCCTCTACTACCTCGGGCTCTTCCTGATGGTCGAGTTCGACGCGCGGCGCTTCGGGATGTCGGACGTGCGCTTCCGGCAGGTCGACTCGCTCTGGGTCCTGACGCGGCGCTACTGGTACCACTTCCTCTCGCTCATCGCGATCGTCGCGTTCATGCTGGT
>JAGVSZ010000101.1 GCA_019137045.1 Betaproteobacteria bacterium | reverse complement strand
CAGCGCGGCGGTCACCAGGCCCGGCCGGCCGTAGCTCCCGTCGTCGGTGCAGACGACGAGGTCGTCGCAGTGCTGCCGGAAGCGCTCCTCCCAGAAGACGAGGTCCTTGCTGCGGAAGCCGATCACCCCCGTGGTGCGGTTGCCGGCGGCCTTGAAGGCGCGCAGCTGCGGATACACCGGCGCGACGCCGAGCCCCCCGCCGACCAGGACGACGTGTCCCGCGCTGGCGACGTGCTGCGGCAGGCCGAGCGGTCCGACGAAGTCGGCGAAGCTGTCGCCCGCGTCGTAGTGGTCGCGCATCTCCAGGGTGGTCTTGCCGAGCGCCTGGATGACCATGGTCACGGTGCCGCTGTCGCGGTCGTAGTCGGCGACGGTGAGCGGGATGCGCTCGCCGCCTTCGCGCAGGCGGAGCATCACGAAGTGGCCGGGCTGCGCGGCGCGGGCGACGTCGGGCGCCTCGACTTCCCAGAGGAAGGTCGCGTCGGAGAACGCTTCGCGGCGAACGATCCGGTACATGGATGCGGGCTGGTCAACGCGGGGCATCGGCTGCCCGCGCGTGCCGCGCGCGCAACCCGACCGCCGGGTCGGCCAGCCTAGTCTCTTAGACCGCCTCGTCCGTGCCGTTGATGTAGATCACGGCGCCGCGCCCGGGCTCAGGGGACGGCGAACGGCGAAGCGTCGCCCGGCGCGATCGCGAAGAGGCGCGGATTGGCAGGATCGACGTCGACGCGCACCCACTGGACCTGCGGGGCGCCGAAGACCTCCAGTCGGGTGAAGCGCGCGAGCCGCCGGCCGGTGGCCGGGTCGCCGAGCGGCTGGTCGACGCGGTAACGGTGCCCGTCTCCGTGCACGAACAGCAGCGGCTTCCCGAGCTGCGCCGCGTGCGTCTGCAGCGCCGCGCGGAAGCGGACGTAGCCATCGAGCGGACGCGGCGGCCGCTCGAACCCCGGGTCGCCGTGCGCGAAGACGACCAGGCCCGCCGCCTCGTCCGCCCGCGCGCGGCGGGCGGCGTCGGCGAGCCACGCGAGGTTCGCGGCCATGCGCGCGGCGTGCTCGGCGTCCGTGCTGCCGTCCCGGCGCAGGTTGTTGTTGCTGCCCGGGATGTTGAGCGTGGCGAAGACCACCCCGCCGAACTCCCAGCGGACGTTCTCGCGATAGGCGGCGAAGCGCGGGTCCGCGCTCTGGCGCGCGAGCCGGATCGTGCGCCGTCCCAGGCTCGCATCGCCGGCGTGGAACAGCGTGCGCAGCCGGGCGAGGCGCTCGAGGGGGTCGTGCCCGCCGGCGAGCGCGCCGCCGCAGTCGGTCCACTCGTTGTCGCCCGGAACGAAGACGAGCGGCACCGGCGACGCGTCGAAGAGGCGCCGCCGGTCGGCGAACAGCTCGTCGGAGCACGGGGCGACGCCGAGCTTGAAATCGCCGACGTGGACGGCGAACGCGACGTTCGCGCCGGCGAACCCCGCGATTAGGCGCTCGACGGCGCGCTCCTCGAAGCCGAAGTAGGGCGTGTCGCCGAAGGCCGCGAAGCTGAACCGCTCGGCGCCGTGGGCGGAGAGGGCGGATGCCGCCAGCGCGAGGGCGGCGAGCGCTCGCCTCACAGCCTCTTCAGCCGGTAGAGCAGCTCGAGCGCGTCGCGCGGGGTCAGCTCGTCGGGGTCGACCGACTCGAGCAGGTCCACCGCGGGATGGCGCTCCGGCGCCGCCGGCGGCGGCGCGGCGAAGAGGTCGGCGTGCCCGTCGCGCTGCAGGCTGCGGCGCTCCAGGTCCTGGAGGTAGCGCCGCGCGGCGCGGATCACGGCGCCCGGCACGCCGGCGAGCGCCGCGACCTGCAGGCCGTAGCTCTGGCTCGCCGGGCCTTCCTCGAGCGCGTGCAGGAAGACGATCCGGTCCTTGTGCTCGACCGCGTCGAGGTGGACGTTGGCGACCTCGCGGTAGTCCTGCGCGAGCCCGGTGAGCTCGAAGTAGTGGGTGGCGAACAGCGTGTAGGCCCGCGTGCGCTCGACCAGGTGGCGCGCGATCGCCCAGGCGAGCGCGAGCCCGTCGAAGGTCGAGGTGCCGCGCCCGACCTCGTCCATCAGCACCAGGCTCGCGGCGGTCGCGTTGTGCAGGATGTTCGCGCTCTCGGTCATCTCGACCATGAACGTCGAGCGCCCGCCGGCGAGGTCGTCGGCGGCGCCGATGCGGGTGAAGATGCGGTCGACCGGGCCGAGGCGGGCGGCGCGCGCCGGAACGAGGCTGCCGACGTGCGCGAGCAGCACGATCAGCGCGACCTGGCGCATGTAGGTCGACTTGCCGCCCATGTTCGGGCCGGTGATCAGCAGCAGCCGGCGCGTGGGCGCGAGCCGCGTGTCGTTGGCGATGAACTGCTCCACCTGCGACTCGACCACCGGGTGGCGGCCGCCCTCGATCTCGAGCGCCGACTCGTCGACGAACTGCGGGCGCCGCCAGTCGCGCGCGATTGCCGTCGCCGCGAAGGCGGCGAGGACGTCGATCTCCGCCACGGCGCGCGCGAGCGCCTGGAGCTGCGGCGTGTACGGGGCGAGCTGCGCGAGCACCTCGTCGTAGAGCGACTTCTCGAGTGCGAGCGCGCGCTCCTGGGCCGAGAGCGCCTTGTCCTCGAAGGCCTTCAGCTCCGGCGTGATGTACCGCTCCGCGTTCTTCAGCGTCTGCCGGCGCCGGTAGTCGTCCGGGACCTTGTCGGCGTGCGCGTTGGTGACTTCGATGTAGAAGCCGTGCACGCGGTTGTACTCGACGCGCAGGTTGGGAATGCCGCTCCGCTCGCGTTCGCGCGCCTCGAGCTGCACGAGGAACTCGCCCGCGTTCGACTGCAGCGCGCGCAGCTCGTCGAGCTCGGCGCTGTAGCCGGCCGCGATCACGCCGCCCTCGCGCACCAGCGCGGCGGGCTCTTCCTTCAAGGCGCGGCGCAGGAGGGCGAGGGCGTCCGGGGACGGCGCGAGCGCGGCGCGCAGCTCGGCGAGGCGGGGAGCCTCCGCCGGGGCGATTGCGCGCACGAGCTCGGGCAGGAGCGCGAGCGACTCGCGCAGGCCCGCGAGCTCGCGCGGCCGCGCGCTTCTGAGCGCGATGCGAGCGGCGATGCGTTCGATGTCGGCGCAGCCTTTGAGCACGGCGTGCGCGGCGATGAACGGCCCGCCGCCCGCTTCCCCGCACAGCGCTTCGACCGCTTCGTGGCGCGCCGCGAGCATCCGGCGGTCGCGCAGCGGATGATGGAGCCAGTGGCGCAGGAGCCGGCTCCCCATCCCGGTCGCGCACGCGTCGAGCTCGCTGAAGAGGGTCGGGGCCGGGGTGCCGCGCAGCGTCTCGGTGAGCTCGAGGTTGCGCCGCGTCGCGGCGTCGAGGCGGACGTATTCGTCGCCGCGCTCGGCCAGCAGCGCCACGACGTGCGTGAGCGCCTGCGCCTGGGTCCTGCGCGCGTAGGCGAGGAGCGCCCCGGCGGCGCCGAGCGCGGTGTCGAGGTCCTCGACGCCGAACCCCGCGAGGCCGGCGGTCCCGAACTGCTCGCCGAGCAGCCGGCGCGCCGCATCGGCGTCGAACTGCCAGGCGGGCAGCCGCGTCACGGCGCCGGCGTCCTGGGGCAGGTCGAGCCCCGCGCCCTCGGCGACGAGGATCTCGGCGGGGGCGATCCGGCGCAGCTCGTCGGCGAGCGCGCGGGCCCCGACCTCGGCGACGCGGAAGTCGCCGCTCGCGAGGTTGAGCCACGCCAGGCCGACCGTGCCGCGCGCGGCCGCGAGCGCGAGCAGGACGTTGTCCGACTTCTCGTCCAGCAGGCCCGCGTCGGTGAGCGTGCCCGGGGTGACGATGCGCGTGACCGCGCGCTCCACCGGGCCTTTCGCGGTGGCGACGTCGCCGACCTGCTCGCAGATCGCGACCGACTCGCCGCGCTGGACGAGCTTCGCGAGGTACTGCTCGGCCGAGTGCCACGGCACGCCGGCCATCTTGATCGGCTGGCCCGCGGAGGCGCCGCGCTGGGTGAGCGTGATGTCGAGGAGGCGGGCCGCCTTCTCGGCGTCGTCGTAGAAGAGCTCGTAGAAGTCGCCCATCCGGTAGAAGAGCAGCATGTCCGGGTACTGGGCCTTGAGGCCCAGGTACTGCTGCATCATCGGGGTGTGCTTCTCCGGCGAGCTCGGCGCGTTCATGCCGTCCTGAGCGCCCCGCGGTGCGTCTGCTGCACGACCTGCAGCAGCGGCGCGAAGACCTTCGGCGCGCCGCAGACGATGTGGCCGCGGTCGAGGTAGTCCGGCGCGCCGTCGAAGTCGCTCACCAGCCCCCCGGCCTCGAGGATGAGCAGGGCGCCCGCGGCCATGTCCCACGGCGAGAGCCCGATCTCCCAGAACCCGTCCAGCCTGCCGGCGGCGACGTACGCGAGGTCGAGCGCCGCCGCGCCCGCGCGCCGGATGCCCGCCGCCGTGCGCGTCACCCGCTCGAACGCCGCCATGTACTCGTCGAGGTGCGCGAGGTCGCGGAACGGAAAGCCCGTGCCGATCAGCGACTCGGCGAGCTTCGCGCGCTTCGACACGCGGATGCGCCGGTCGTTCAGGAACGCCCCGCGCCCGCGCGTGGCGGTGAAGAGCTCGTTGCGCCCGGGGTCGAAGACGACCGCCTGCTCGAGCACGCCGCGGTGGCGCAGCGCGATCGAGATGGCGTACTGCGGGAAGCCGTGGATGAAGTTGGTGGTGCCGTCGAGCGGGTCGATGATCCACACGTGCTCCGACCGGCCGGCGGCGCCCGACTCCTCCGCGAGGAAGGCGTGGGCGGGGTAAGCTTTGTGGAGCACCTCGATGATGGCTGCCTCCGCGGCGTGGTCCACCTCGGTCACGAAGTCGTTCTGGCGCTTGCGGGTGACCGTCACCCCTTCGAGGTCGCGGGCGGCGCGATTGATGACCGCGGCCGCGCGGCGCGCCGCCTTGACGGCGATGTTGAGCATCGGGTGGAGCGTGGACATGACGGCGGCGCGCGAAAGGCCGCAATTCTAGTATGAGCGCGGAGTTTCCCCGCGGCGACGCGCGGCTCGCGCGCGTGCGCGTCGTGCTCTCGCACACCACGCATCCGGGCAACATCGGCGCCGCCGCGCGCGCGCTGAAGGCGATGGGGCTCGCGCGGCTCGCGCTCGTGAACCCGCGCCACTTCCCCGACCCGCAGGCCGAGGCGATGGCCGTCGGGGCCGACGACGTGCTCGCGGCGGCGGGCGTGTGCGCGAGCCTCGACGAGGCGCTCGCCGGCGCCACGCTCGCGATCGCGCTCACGGCGCGGCGGCGCGACCTGTCGCCCCTCGCGCTCGACGTCCGCGACGCTGCGCGGCTCGCGGTGGAGGAGGCGGCGAGCGGCGGCGAGGTGGCCTATGTCTTCGGGACGGAGATGTCGGGGCTCTCGAACGACGAGGTGATCCGCTGCCAGCGCGTGGCGCACATCGCCACGAACCCGGACTTCTCCTCGCTCAACCTGGCGGCGGCGGTGCAGATCGTCGCCTACGAAACGCGGGTTGCGCTCCTCGGCGGGGTCGCGCCCGACCCTGGGCGCACGCCGCCCGCGACGCACGAGGAGCTCGAAGGGCTGTTCGCGCACCTGGAGACGAGCATGGTCCGGAGCGGCTTTCTCGACCCGCACAATCCGCGCCGGCTCCTCGAGCGCCTGCGGCGGCTCCTCGGCCGCGCGCGGCCGGAGTCGCAGGAAGTGAACATCCTCCGGGGCATGCTCACGGCCTGGGACGAGGGACCGCGGGGACCGCGCCGGGAATAGTTGACTAGAAAAGTCGGACTTCGGATAATGAACGCGTCGACAGAGGGTTGAGGCATGTTCTCCAGGATCCGCGAAGACGTTTCGAGCGTGTTCGACCGCGACCCCGCGGCGCGGTCCACGTGGGAGATCCTCACCTGCTATCCGGGGCTGCACGCCGTGCTCTTCCACCGGCTCGCGCACCGGCTCTGGGGCTGGGGGCTGCGCTGGCTGGCGCGCTGGCTGTCGCATCTCGCCCGCTGGCTCACCGGCATCGAGATCCACCCGGGCGCGACGATCGGCCGGCGCTTCTTCATCGACCACGGCATGGGCGTCGTGATCGGGGAGACGGCCGAGATCGGCGACGACGTCACCCTCTATCACGGGGTGACGCTCGGCGGCACCACCTGGAACAAGGGCAAGCGCCATCCGACCCTGCGGAACGGGGTCGTCGTGGGCGCGGGGGCCAAGCTCCTCGGCCCGATCGTGGTCGGCGACTACGCCAAGGTCGGCTCCAACGCGGTGCTGGTCAAGGACGTGCCGCCCGGCGCCACGGCGGTGGGGATCCCCGCGAAGATCATCATGGCCGAGCAGGATCTGGCGCGCGAGGCACACGCCGCGAAGCTCGGATTCTCGGCCTACGGCCTCTCGACCCGGGACGACGATCCGGTCGCGCAGGCGATCCGCGGCCTGACCGACCACACCGCCGACCTGGAGGCCCGGATCGCCGACCTCGCCGAGAAGCTCGAGCGCGCGACCCGCGCGCCCGACGAGGCGCGCGCGGAGGCCACCCGCCTGCGCAAGGTCGTGGACAAGTAGCGGTGCGGCCGCAGTTGCCCGGGGCCACCCTGCGGCCGCGCGCGTAGCATCCCCGCATGCGCGTCGCGCGTTCCATCCGTCCGGGGCTGCTCGCCTTCCTCGTCGTCAGCGGCGGTCCGGTGGTGGCGCAGTCCATGGACGAGCGCGCGGCGCAGGTGCGCCAGACGCTCGGCGCGCCGCCGCCGATCGAGACCGTGATCGACCGCGGCACGCGCGTGCTCGGTCAGCCGCAGGCAGCGCCGTCCGCGAGCGGCGCGCCGACCGTCGATCCGCGTCTGGTGGGCGGCAGCGCCACCCCGGCATCCCCGTCGCCCGCGTCGGCGGGCGCGCCGGCGGTCCCGGCGGGAGTCGGCATGCCCGGGTTGTCCGGCACCACGTCGCCGCGCGGCACGGCCTTCGTCAACGACCCGCGCGGGACCGGCTTCCTGAACGACGCGCGCGGCACCGGCACTGCCGGCGCGCGCGCGCCGATGCCCGGACTCAGGGTCGTGCCGCAGGCGGGCGACGGCCAGGTGACCGGGACGTCGAATCTCGTGACCGGGGACGGGCGCGCGCCCGGCCTCGCCCCGTAGCGCCGCTTCACGCGGCGCGTCCGCCCAGCATCCCCAGCACGTGCTTCACCGCGGCCGCGCGCTCCTTGAGCGTCGCCGACGGCGCGGCCGCGCGCAGCTTGGTCGGCCCGAGCAGCCGCCAGCCGCGCTCCTTCTGCACGAGCTGGATCACGCGCCCGGGATCCACCGCGGCGTGCGGGCCGAACTGGATCTGCACGTGCTCGGGCGTGGCGTCCAGGCGCGCGACGCCGAGCGGATGGCCGAGAATCCGGAGCCGATGGCTCTCGACCAGCGCCTGCGCGGTCTCGGGCAGCGGGCCGAAGCGGTCGACGAGCTCCTCGTGCATCGCGGTGAGCGCCTCCATCGAGTCGCAGTGCGCGAGCCGCTTGTAGAGCACGAGGCGCTCGTGGACGTCGGAGCAGTAGCTCGCGGGCAGCAGCGCCGGCACGTGCAGGTTGATCTCGGTGACCACGCCGAGCGGCTGGGCGAGGTCGGGCTCGCGCCCGGCCCGCAGGCTGCGCACCGCGTGCGCGAGCATGTCGTTGAAGAGGTTGAACCCGACCGCCTGCATCTCGCCGCTCTGCGACTCGCCGAGCACCTCGCCCGCGCCGCGGATCTCGAGGTCGTGCATGGCGAGGTAGAACCCGGAGCCGAGCTCCTCCATCATCTGGATCGCCTCGAGCCGCTTCTTCGCCGCCGCCGAGAGCGCCTCCTCGGGCGGGGTGAGCAGGTAGGCGTAGGCCTGGTGGTGCGAGCGCCCGACGCGGCCGCGCAGCTGGTGCAGCTGCGCGAGGCCGAAGCGGTCGGCGCGGTGAATCAGGATCGTGTTCGCGGTCGGGATGTCGATCCCGGTCTCGATGATCGTCGAGCACACGAGCAGGTTGGTGCGCTGCTGCAGGAACTCGCGCATCACCCGCTCGAGCTCGCGCTCGCGCATCTGGCCGTGGGCGACGGCGATGCGCGCCTCGGGAACGAGCTCGGCGAGGCGCGCCGCCTGCGCGTCGATCGACTCGACCTCGTTGTACAGGAAGTAGATCTGCCCCCCGCGCTTCAGCTCGCGCAGGCAGCCTTCCCGGATGACGCCGGGCGAATGCGCGCTCACGAAGGTCTTGATCGCGAGCCGCTTCGCCGGCGCGGTCGCGATCACCGAGAGCTCGCGCAGGCCCTCGAGCGACATGGCGAGCGTGCGCGGGATCGGCGTCGCGGTGAGCGTGAGCACGTCGACCTCGGCGCGCAACGCCTTCAGGCGCTCCTTCTGCCGCACGCCGAAGCGGTGCTCCTCGTCCACGATCACCAGGCCGAGGCGCTTGAACTTCACCTCGCGCCCGAGCAGCTTGTGGGTCCCGATCGCGATGTCGATGCGCCCCTCGGCGAGGCCCTGCACCGCGGCCGCGGTCTCCGCGCCGGTGCGGAAGCGCGAGAGCTCGGCGATGCGCACCGGCCAGTCGGCGAAGCGGTCGGAGAAGGTGTTGAAGTGCTGCTCGGCGAGCAGGGTGGTCGGCGCGAGCACCGCCACCTGCTGGCCGTCGGCGACCGCGACGAAGGCCGCGCGCAGCGCCACTTCGGTCTTGCCGAAGCCGACGTCGCCGCACACCAGCCGGTCCATCGGCTTCCCGCTGCGCATGTCGTGCACCACCGACTCGATCGCGGCGCGCTGGTCGGGCGTCTCCTCGAAGCCGAAGCCCGCGGCGAACGCGTCCAGGTCGTGCTGCTTGACGTCGAACTCGCGGCCCTTGCGCGCGGCGCGCTGCGCGTACAGCGCGAGCAGCTCCGCGGCGGTGTCGCGCACCTGCGCCGCCGCCTTGCGCTTCGCCTTCTCCCAGTCGGCGCCGCCGAGCTTGTGCAGCGGCGCCTGCTCCGGCGGCCCGCCCGAGTAGCGGCCGACGGTGTGGAGCTGCGCGACCGGCACGTACAGCTTGTCGGCGTCGGCGTACTCGAGCTGCAGGAACTCGGTCGGGCCGTCGCCGAGGTCGAGGCTCACCAGGCCGCGGTAGCGGCCGATGCCGTGGCTCTCGTGCACCACCGGGTCGCCGACCGCGAGCTCCGACAGGTCGCGCAGCATCCCCTCGACCGAGCTGCGCTTCGCCTGTTCGCGGCCCGCGCGCGCGCGGGCGGTGCCGGCGTAGAGCTCCGCCTCGGTGACGATCGCAAAGCCGGCGGGGGCGAGACCGAGCGCACCGAGCGCGTCCGGCGGCGCGACGAACCCCTGGTGGAGCGGCCCGACGCCGAGCATGAGGGGCGCGGCGCCGGCGAGGAAGGCGGCGAAGTCGCCGCAGGGCGCCGGCGCGAGGCCGTACTGGGCGAAGTACTCGCTCATCGTCTCGCGGCGCCCGGGGGACTCGGCGAGGACGAGGACGCGTTGCGGCGTGCCGGCGAGAAACGCCTTGAGGGCCTGCAGCGGGTCGGCGGCGCGGCGCTCGACCGCGATCTGCGGGATGGCGCGCGTCGCCACGAGATCGGTGTCGTCGCGCGCGAGGGCGGGGGCGTGCAGATCCACGCGCGCGAACTGCCGCGCCGCGACGAAGAAGTCCTCCGCGGTCAGGAAGAGCGCGGGCGGCGGGAGCAGCGGCCGGTCGCGGTCGCCGCGCAGGAGCTGGAAGCGCGAGTTGACGTCGCGCCAGAACTGGTCGATCGCGCCGTGCACGTCGTGGTGCAGGACCAGCGTCGCCGCGGCGGGAAGGTAATCGAAGAGCCGCCCGGTCTGCTCGAAGAAGAGCGGCAGGTAGTACTCGACGCCCGGCGGCGCGACGCCGTTCGAGACGTCCTTGTACACCGCGCTCTTGGACACGTCGCCCTCGAACGCCTCGCGGAAGCGGGCGCGGAAGCGCGCGCGCGCCGCGTCGTCGAACGGGAACTCGCGCGCGGGGAGCAGGCGGATCTCCGGCACCCGGTAGACGGTGCGCTGGGTGTCGACGTCGAAGGTGCGGATCGACTCGATCTCGTCGTCGGCGAGATCGATGCGGTAGGGGAGCGCGCTCCCCATCGGGAAGAGGTCGATCAGTCCGCCGCGCACGCAGTACTCGCCCGGAGCGACGACCTGGGTCACGTGGCCGTACCCGGCGGTCGCGAGCTGCGCGCGCAGCCGGTCCGCGTCCAGTCGCGCGCCCTGCTTGACGAAGAACGTGTGGCCGGCGAGGTACGCAGGCGGCGCGAGGCGGTAGAGCGCGGTCGCGGCGGGGACGATCGCGACGTCGCAGTCGCCGGAGGTGATGCGGTAGAGCGTCTCGAGCCGCTCGGACACGAGGTCCTGGTGCGGCGAGAAGGTGTCGTACGGGAGCGTCTCCCAGTCGGGGAGCAGGCTCACGCGGAGGTTCGGCGCGAACCAGGGGATTTCCTCGCGCAGGCGCTGCGCCTCGAGCGCCGCGCCGCAGACGACGACCAGGGGTGCGCTGGTCGCGGCCAGGCGCGCGAGCGCGAGCGCGTCGGCGGAGCCGTGGAGCTTGCCGAAGCGGAGTCGGTGCGGGCTGGCGACGGCGCTCATCTCGAATGGCGGGCGAAAGAAAGCCTGCAGCGCGGGCTGCATGGAATGATTGCGCCGCACGTGACCGGTCGGGGTGCCCGTCCGGTCCGACGCGGCGCGGCCGTATTATAGTCGCGGCGCCCATGCGATTCGACGACGACGCGCCATGACCGCGCGCAGGTACGGCCTGATCCCGGCAGCGGGGCAGGGCGCGCGCCTGGGCGGCGCGACGCCGAAGCAGTACCTCGAGCTGCGCGGGGAGCCGATGCTCGCGCACGCGGTGCGCGCGCTGCTCGCGAGCCCCGCGCTCGAGGTTGCGTTCGTGGTGCTCGCGCGCGACGACGAGCGCTGGGCGACGCACGACTGGCGCGCGTTCGGCGAGCGCGTCGCGCCGCTGTGGTGCGGAGGCGCGACGCGGCGCGACAGCGTGCTGAACGGGCTGGTGGCGATGGCGAACGTGGTCGACCCCGACGACTGGGTGCTGGTGCACGACGCGGCGCGGCCGTGCCTCACGGGTGCGGACGTCGAGCGGCTGATCGGTGCGGTCGGCGACGACGAGGCCGGCGGCATCCTCGCGGTGCCGCTCGCGGACACGCTCAAGCGCGCGGACGGGGATCAGCGCATCGCCGCGACCGAGCCGCGCGCAGGGTTGTGGCTCGCGCAGACCCCGCAGCTGTTCCGGCACGGGACGCTGCTGCGGGCGCTGGGTGAGGCGGCCGACGTGACGGACGAAGCCGCGGCGGTCGAGGCGCTCGGGCTCAGGCCCATGCTGGTGCCGGGGAGCCTGCGGAATCTCAAAGTGACGTACGCCGGCGACCTTCCGCTCGCCGCGGCGCTGCTCGCGGAGGCGCTGCAGTGAGAGTCGGCCAGGGCTTCGACGTCCATGCCCTCGTCCCGGGTCGCAAGCTGATCGTCGGCGGCGTGGAGATCGCGTTCGACCGCGGGCTCGAGGGGCACTCCGACGCCGACGTCCTGCTGCACGCGATCACGGACGCGCTGCTCGGCGCCGCGGCGCTCGGGGACATCGGCCGTCACTTCCCCGACACCGATCCGGCCCATCGGGGCGCGGACAGCCGTGCGCTGCTACGCGCCGCGCGGGCGAAGGTCGCCGCGGCGGGTTTCGCGGTCGCGAACGTCGACGCCACGATCATCGCGCAGGCGCCGAAGATGGCGCCGCACATCCCGGCGATGGTCCGGCACGTCGCCGCCGACCTCGGCATCGACCCCGGCCGCGTCAACGTCAAGGCCAAGACCACCGAGCGGCTCGGCTTCACCGGCCGCGGCGAAGGCATCGCGGCGGAGGCGGTGGTCCTGCTCGAGGACGCGCCCAAGACGTGGATCACGCCGGACGTCCCGTAGCCGCGAAGACCCTCCGGCTCTTCTTTGCCCTCTGGCCGGACGAGGCGACGCGTGAACGGCTCGCTGGCTGGACGCGGGCGATCCACCGCGCGGGCGGCGGCCGCGCGATGCGGCCGGAGAACGTCCATCTCACGCTCGCGTTTCTCGGCGGCACGGACGCCACCCTGCTGCCCGCTATCACCGCGGCGGCGGGACGAGCAACGACGAGCCCGTTCACGCTCCGCATCGACGAGCCCGGCTACTGGCGGCACAACCGCATCGCTTGGGCCGGCGTGCGCGAGCCGCCACCGGCACTCGACGCGCTCGTGGCCGATCTCCGGGCGGCGCTCGTCGAGGCAGGCATCGCGTTCGATCCGAAGCCGTTCGCCGCCCACATCACGCTCGTGCGCAACGCACGCCCGGGGTTCGAACTGCCGGACCTCGAACCGATCGACTGGTCGGTCCGCGGCTTCGTGCTGGTGCGCTCGGTGACCGGGCGGGAGGGCAGCGCCTACGAGGTGATCCGGCGCTGGGCGGGCTAGAAGAGGTCGCGCGGCAGATCGAGCCGCAAGCCGAGTGCGCTCGCATCGCGCCGGCCTTCCGGGCCGAAGAACTCGATCTCGCCGCCGAGCCCGACGACGATCGCCTCACGCGCGCCGCCGCGCAGGTACGCGCCGAGCTTCATCATGATCTCTTCCCGCGTATTACCCGGAGAGAGGACCTCGACGCAGACATCGGGAACGATCGTGAGCGGGCTGTAGGCCTTGTGTTCGGCCCAGCGCTCCGGCGGCATCCAGATCGCGTCGGGGATCCGCACGCCGCGATCGGTCAGCACCGGCACTTCCGTCGCCGCGCCGCGGCCGAGCTGGGCGGAGAGCTGGACCCCGACCTCGAAAGCGACGCGCTGGTGTCCGGGCGTCGGCGTCGGGCTCATGATCCATTCCCCGAACTCACTGAGCTCGTCGCGCCCTTCCCCGTCGGAACAGGCGGCGGTCGTCCACCGGAGCGCAAGGTCGTCGCGCCGGAGCACGGTGTCCGCGCGAACGGCGGGAATGGAAGGAACGAGGGTCTCTGCGTGCATGGTTCGCACATTCTGAACCAGATTGTGCGCAGTCGGGTGGCTCATGGAGCGAGCCTGCTCGCGAGGGCTGCCAGTCGAACGCTATAGCGTCGCACCGCTATAGCGGAAACGTCACCCGCGCCACCAGCCCGCCGCCGTCGCGCGGCAGGAGGTCGAAGGAGCCGCCGTGCATGCGCACGATGCGGTCCACGATCGCGAGCCCGAGCCCGGAGCCGCCGGCCCCGCTGCGCGCCGTCTCGAGGCGGGTGAACGGCTGCTTGAGCCGCTCGACCTCGTCGGCCGGAATCCCCGGGCCCCGATCGAGCACCTCGACCACGACCGCGCGGGTGCCCGGCGCAACGCGCAGGCGCACGTCCTCGCCCCCGTAGCGGAACGCGTTGTCGACCAGGTTCGTGACCAGCCGCCGCACCGCCATCGGCCGCACGACGACCTCCGGCGCCGCGCCGATCTCCGCGGTCAACGCGCGGCCGGAGTCCCGATACCGCGCCGCGATCTCGCGCGCCATCGCCGCGAGATCGGTCGGCTGCGGCGGCTCGCCGCCGGCCGCGCGCGCGAAATCGAGGAACTGGCCGATGATGCGGTCGATCTCGTCGATGTCCGCCGCCATTCCCGACTTCAGCTGCGCGTCGCCCCCGGACATCTCCAGCCCGAGCCGCAGCCGCGCGAGCGGCGTGCGCAGGTCGTGCGACACGCCGGCGAGGATGAGCGCGCGGTCGTCCTCGAGCCGCGCCAGGTCGCGCGTCATCTGGTTGAAGGCGTGCGACACGGTGCGGATCTCCTCCGGCCCGGACTCGTCGAGGCGCGCCGGGACGCGCCCGCGACCGATGTCGGCCGCCGCGCCCACGAGCGCGCGCAACGGACGCCGCAGGCGGAACACGATCAGCCACGCTCCCGCGAGCGCCGCGACCAGCACGAACGCGCCCCACCCGAGCCAGCGCAGCGCCACCGCGCGCTCGACGCGCTCGCGCGGCAGCATGACCCAGTACTCGTCGCTGTCGATGCGGAAGCTCACCCAGAAGCCGGGGAGGCCGTCGCGCTCGGTCGCGAGGCGCGTGTCCGGCCCGAGCTGGCGGCGCACTTCGGCGGCGAAGATGCGCGTGCCGGTGCGGTCGGTCGCGAGCGGCACGATCCGCTCGCCCGGGTCGGCCGGGTACACGCGGATGCCCTCCTGCTCCTGCAGCTCGAGCAGCAGCTCGCGCCGCAGGTCCGGCTGCGCCGTCACGAGCGCGACGCGGGTGAGGTTCACCACGCTCGCGACGAGGTCCGCGGTCTGGCGCGCGCGCGGCTCGCGCTCGGAGAAGCGGAACAGCTGGAACCAGGCCGCGACCGCGAGCAGGATCAGCGCGGCGATCAGGACGAAGTTGCGCCAGAGCAGGCTGCGCGGAAAGAACCGCATCACGCCTTCGTCCCGTCGGGGACGAAGACGTAGCCGAACCCCCACACGGTCTGGATGAACGTCGGGTTCGCGGGGTCGGGCTCGACCAGCTTGCGCAGGCGCGACACCTGCACGTCGATCGCGCGGTCGAACACCTCGTATTCGCGGCCGCGCGCGAGCTCCATCAGCTTGTCGCGCGAGAGCGGCACGCGCGGGTGCGTGACCAGCACCTTGAGCAGCGCGAACTCCCCGGTCGTGAGCGCGATGCGGCGCCCGTCCTTCGCCAGCGTGCGCGTCGCCAGGTCGACCGTCATGCCGCCGAACGCCACCGACTCCGCCTCCGCCGACGGCGCGCCGGGCGGGGCCGGGCTCGCGCGCCGGCGCAGCACCGCGTTGATCCGCGCCACCAGCTCGCGCGGGTTGAAGGGCTTGGCGAGGTAGTCGTCGGCGCCCATCTCCAGCCCGACGATACGGTCCACGTCCTCGCCCTTTGCGGTGAGCATGATGATCGGGATCGGGTTGCGGGTCCCGCGCAGCCGGCGGCAGATCGAAAGCCCGTCCTCCCCCGGCAGCATCAGGTCGAGCACCAGCAGGTCGAAGCGCTCGTGGGCGAGCAGCTTGTCCATGGCATGGGCCTCGGGCACGGCGCGCACGGCGAATCCCTGCTCCCCGAGGTAGCGGTTGAGGAGGTCGCGCAGCCGCAGGTCGTCGTCGACCACGAGGATCCTGGTCTTCGTCTCCGGGTTACAAACCCGCCGCCGGGCCACACATTCCGCTTACAGCCGGCCTCTAGAGTGCGGTCACGCCGATGCGCAGCCGGCATCCCAGACCGGACGCGCGGCGCAAAGGGGCGCACCCAAACCGAGAGAGGAGAGTGCAATGTACGTGACGAAGAGCGCGCTGTGCCTGGCCCTTGCGGCCCTGCCATTTTTCGCGGTCGCGGGCAACCGCGATCCGGGCGTGAACCACCGCCAGCACAACCAGCAGGGGCGCATCGCCCAGGGCGTGAAATCGGGCGAGCTGACCCGCGGCGAGGCGCGCCGGCTGCACGCCGAGCAGCGCCAGATCCGCACCGAGGAGCGCGCGTACAAGGCGGACGGACAACTCACGGGCGCCGAGCGCAAGGACCTGCAGCGCGATCTCAACCAGGCGAGCCGCGGCATCTACCGCCAGAAGCACGACGCCCAGGACCGTCCGCCGGCCGCGGTTCGCGACCCCGGCGTGAACCAGCGTCAGCACAACCAGCACGATCGGATCGCCCAGGGCGTGCGCTCCGGTTCGCTGACGCGCGAAGAGGCGCAGGGCCTGCGCGCAGAGCAGCGCTCGGTCCGCCAGGAGGAGCGCCAGTACAAGTCCGACGGCACGCTGACGCGCGACGAGCGCAAGGACCTGCACCAGGACCTCAACGCGGCGAGCCGCGGCATCTACGACGAGAAGCACGACGCGGAAACGCGCTAGCGACGGTGGCATCATTGCGGCATGAAGCGGACGATGGTCATGGCGATTCTGGCGACGCTGCTGGCGGCGGCGTCGCCGGTCGGGGCGCAGCCCGGGCCGGGTCAGGGTCGCGGCCGCGCGATGGACCGCCCGCCGCCGCAGCGCCCGATGGGGCCGCCGCCGGAGCGCGGTTGGCAGCGCCCCGACGGCGACGCCATGCAGCGGCGCGGGATGTCGCCCCAGGAACGGGAGCAGCTGCGCCGCGACATCGGCCAGCACGGGCGCGAGATCTACCGCGATCCGCGCGGCCGCGGGCCGGGCAAGCCGTAGGCCGCGCCGGCGGTTCTCCTGCGACGTGACCCGGCGCCCGCGGATCCTGCAGCGAACGATCCCCGGGCGCCCCATTCGACCCTCGCCCATGCGCCTGCTCGCATCCCTCGCGCTCGCGGTTCCGCTCGCCGTCCAGGCGGCGATGGGCCCGGACGACGCGCGCCATCTCCTCAACCGGGCGGGGTTCGGCGCCACCCCGCGCGAGATCGCCGAGTACGCCGCGCTCGAGCGCACCCAGGCGGTCGAGCGGCTGCTCGCGGGAACTGGCGGGGCGGCGGTCACCGCGCCGCCCCAGTGGGTGCGGGAGCCGATCACGCCGCCGCGCGCGCTGCGCGGCGCCACGAAGGAGGAGCGCCAGGCCTTCCTCGCGCAGGAGATCGGCCGCAGCTTCGACCTGCGCGCATGGTGGATCGGCGAGATGCTCGCCACGCCCTCGCCGCTCACCGAGCGCATGACGCTCTTCTGGCACAACCACTTCGTCTCGAGCCAGCAGAAGGTGCGCTACGCGCGGCTCATGTACGAGCAGAACGTGCTGCTGCGGCGGCACGCGACCGGCAGCTTCGCCGCGCTGCTGCACGCGGTGGCGCGGGACCCGGCGATGATCGTCTACCTCGATTCGGCCTCGAACCGCAAGGGCAGCCCGAACGAGAACTTCGCGCGCGAGGTGATGGAGCTCTTCACGCTCGGCGAGGGTCACTACGCCGAGCAGGACGTGCGCGAGGCCGCGCGCGCGTTCACCGGCTGGTCGCTCGACCTCGACACCGGCGCGTTCCGCTTCCGGCCCTTCCTGCACGACGCGGGCGCCAAGACGGTGCTCGGCCGCAGCGGCAACTTCGACGGCGACGAGGTGCTCGACATCCTGCTCGCGCAGCGCGCAACGGCCGAGTTCGTGGTCGCGAAGCTGTGGCGCGAGTTCGTTTCGCCCGAACCCGACCCGCAGGCGGTGCAGCGCATCGCCGCACGGTTCCGCGCCGCGCGCTACGACCTGAAGGTGGCGCTGCGCGAGCTCTTCCTGGCGGAAGCGTTCTGGGCGGCCGGGAGCCGCGCCGCCCTGGTGAAGTCGCCGGTCGACCTGGTCGTCGGCACGCTGCGCGCGCTCGAGTTCCAGGTGGGCGACCCGCTGCCCTTCGCGCTCGTGACCGCGGGGCTGGGGCAGAACCTGTTCGCGCCGCCGAACGTGAAGGGCTGGCCGGGCGGCGAGGCGTGGATCAATTCCTCGACCCTGCTCGGGCGCAAGCAGTTCGCCGAGCGGATCTTCCGCGCCGAGGAGATGCCGCGCATGGCGCCGGCGGCCGCGCGCCGGCCCGGCGCCGGCGAGCTCGGGCGCGCGCCCGGCTTCGGGCGCATGGGCGAGGAGGGGCGCGCGCGCGTCCTGCGCGCCCTCGGCGAGATCCACTTCGATCCGCAGCGCTGGCTCGGTGCCTTCCACGCACCGGTGTCGCAGGCCGACCTCGAACGGGCGCTGCTCGCGCGCGCGCCGATCGTGGCGCTCCCCCCGGAGGCGACCCCGCGCGAGACGATCCGGCTCCTCGCGCTCGATCCGGTCTACCAGCTGAAGTAGGCACGACCATGAACCGACGCGAATTCCTGTGCGCCTGCGCCGCGGCGAGCTGCGCGGCGATCCTCCCCCGGCCGGCCGCGGCGGGAGTCACGCCCGGTTACCGCAACCTCCTCGTGCTGGTCGAGCTGAAGGGCGGCAACGACGGCCTGAACACCGTCGTGCCGTACGCCGACCCGGCGTACTACGCCCTGCGCCCGCGCATCGCCATTGCGCGCGACCAGGTGCTCCAGCTCGATGCGCGCACCGGGCTGCACCCGGCGCTCGCGCCCCTGCTGCCGCTGTGGCAGGCGCGCGAGCTCGCGCTCGTGCAGGGCGTGGGATACGCGCGCCCGAACCTGTCGCACTTCCGCTCGATCGAGATCTGGGACACCGCGTCGGCGAGCGAGGAGATCCTGGCCGACGGCTGGCTCGCCCGCGCCTTCGCCGCGCACCCGACGCCGCGCGGCTTCGCGGCGGACGGCGTCGTCGTCGGGGCGAGCGATCTCGGCCCGCTCGCCGGCACCGGCGCACGCGCGGTGGCGCTCGCGAGCACCGCGCAGTTCCAGCGCCAGGCGAAGCTGGCGCAGCCGCTGGAGGCGCCGGGCGGCACCCGGGCGCTCGCGCACCTGCTCAAGGTCGAGGCCGACGTCGCGCGCGCCGCGGCGGGGCTGCAGGGCGACCACGCTTTCCGCACCGCGTTCCCGCAGGGCGCGTTCGGTCAGGCGGTGCGTACGGCCGCGCAGGTCGTGGCGGCGAACGCCGGCGTCGCGGCCGTGCACCTCGGCCTCAACGGCTTCGACACCCACCAGAACCAGTCGGGCGTGCACGCGAACCTGCTGCGGCAGCTGGCCGAAGGGCTGGCGGCGCTGCGCGGCGCGCTCGTCGAGCTCGACCGCTGGGGCTCGACGCTGGTGCTGACCTACGCGGAGTTCGGCCGGCGCCCCCAGGAGAACGGCTCGGGCGGCACCGACCACGGCACCGCGAACGTCCACTTCGCGCTCGGCGGCGCCGTCCGCGGCGGGCTCGTCGGGCCGGCCCCGCGCCTCGATCGCCTCGAGGGCGGGAACCTCGCGCACGGGATCGAGTTCCGCAGCCTCTACGCCACGGTGCTCGAGCGCTGGTGGGGCGTGCCCGCGAGCGGCGTGCTCGGCGGGCGGTTTGCCCCGCTCGACCTCCTGAAGGCCTGATCCGCCCCGCCGCTCAGGCGGCGAGAAGGTGCCTGACGCCGTCCCAGAGCAGCTTCGCGCCGGTCGCGAGCATCAGCGCGTAGGCGATGCGGTAGAACCACGCCGTGCTGAGCCGCTTGCGGACCCAGATGCCGAACAGGATCCCGGCGACCGCGATGGGCAGGAGCACGACCGCGGTCTCCAGGTTGCGGGCGTCGAACAGCCCCAGCAGCAGGTAGGGCACGATCTTCGCCGCGTTGATCGCGGTGAAGAAGATGATGGTGGTGCCGACGTAGAGCGCCTTGTCGAGGCGCATCGGCAGGAGATAGATCGCGAGCGGCGGTCCGCCCGCGTGCGCGACGAAGCTCGTGAAGCCCGCGCCGGCCGCGCACGCATAGCCGCGGAGCCGGGTCGGCTGCGCGGGCGCGGGCAGCTCGGCGACGACGTTCCAGGCCACGAAGCCGCACGCGATCAGGCCGAGCAGCACGCGGATCCAGTCGTCGTTCAGGAACCGGAACGTCGCCCAGCCGAAGCCGATCCCGACCAGCCCCGCGGGCAGGATGACCTTCATGATGCGGCGGTCCCAGTCGCGGCGGTAAGCGTAGAGCCCGACCAGGTCCATCAGGATCAGGATCGGCAGCATGACCGCCGCCGCCTGCACCGGCGAGATCACGAGCGAGAGGAGAGGGACCGCGAACCCGCCGGCCGCGCCGATCCCGCCCTTCGAGACGCCGGTGAGGATGACCGCGGGGATCGCAACCGCGTAGAACCAGGGGTTCGCGACCAGGTCGAGCGGCAAGCCTTCAGGCCTTCGCCGCCTGGTCGCGCAGCACCCGCTTGAGGATCTTTCCGGTGGCGCTCTTGGGGAGCTCGGCGACCAGGTCGACCTGCGCTGGAATCTTGTACGCGGCCAGGCGGTCGCGGCAGAACTGGGCGAGCTCGTCGCCGGTGGCGCGCCGGCCGGCCTTCAGCACGACCGCGGCGCGCACCTGCTCCCCCTTGAGCGCGTCGGGCGCGGCGTAGACCGCGCACTCCTGCACGGCGGGATGCCGGTAGAGCACGTGCTCGACTTCGGCCGGCCAGACCTTGAAGCCGGAGACGTTCACCATGTCCTTCACGCGATCGACGATGTAGACGTAGCCGTCCTCGTCCATGCGGCCGATGTCCCCCGAGTGGAGCCACCCGTGCCGCAGCGCCCGGTCGGTGTCCTCGGGCCGCCCCCAGTAGCCCTTCATCACGCCCGGGCCGCGGATGCAGATCTCGCCCCACTCGCCGCGCGGGAGCTCCTGGTCGTCGTCGCCGTGGATCGCGAGCGTGAAGCCCTCGACCGCGGTCCCGACGCTGCCGAAGCGGTGCTCGGTCGCGTGGTTGTAGCAGGCGAAGGGCGAGCACTCGGTGAGCCCGTAGCCCTCGTAGACGCGCGCGCCGAAACGCTCGGTCCAGCGGCGCGAGATCTCCTCGGGCATGGTCGCGGCCGCGGAGAAGTAGTAGTCGATCGACGACAGGTCGCGCTGCGCGAGGTCCATGTTCAGCAGCCCGATGTAGATCGTCGGGACCGCGAAGAACTTGGTGATGCGGTCGCGCTCGATCGCCTCCAGCACCGGCTCGGGCGCGTAGCGGCGGAAGAGCGCGAGCGTCGCGCCGGCCTCGAAGCCGGCGTTCATGATGTAGTTCTGCCCGAAGACGTGGAAGAGCGGCAGGAAGAGCGCGAGGCGGTCGCTGCGCCGGTAGCCCGAGCACTTGGCCGCGGTGCGCATGTTCGTGGCGATGTTGCGATGGGTGAGCGTCACCCCTTTCGGCTGGCCGGTCGTGCCGGAGGAGTAGAGCAGCACCGCGGGATCGTCGGGCTGCATCTGGACGGCGCGGAAGGCCGGGTCGCCGCGCGCGAGCCAGTCCTCGAGCGCGATCTCGTCGGGCTCGGTGCCCTCGCAGATGACCGTGTGCCGGATCGAGGGGCACTCGGGCCGCGGCACGTTGGGCAGCAGCTCCTGGGTGGTGAAGAGCACCTCGGGGCGCGCGTCGTTGACGATGTGCCGCACCTCTTCCCACTTGAAGATCGAGTTGATCGACACGACGATCGCGCCGACCTTCAGGCCGGCGAGGTAGGCGAGCGCGAAGGCGGGGATGTTGGGCAGGTACAGCGCGATCCGGTCCCCGCGATTCACGCCGTGCCGGGCGAGCGCGTGGGCGAGCGCCGAGGCGCAGTAGTCGAGCGTCGCGTACGAGACGCTCTTGCCCTCGAAGAGGATCGCGGGGTGGTCCTGCAGGCGCGCGGCGGCGCGCTCCACGTGCTGGGCGACGTTCATCGGCGGGCGCTAGAAGTTGACGTTGTCCTTGCCCTTGAGCCGCAGGATGTCGCGCGCCTCCCCGGGGGTGGCGACCTCCAGGCCGAGCTCCTCGAGGATGCGGCGGATCTTCGCCACCTGCTCGGCGTTGGTCTGCGCGAGCCGTCCCTTGCCGAGCCACAGGCTGTCCTCGAGCCCGACGCGCACGTTGCCGCCCATCACCGCGGACATCGTCGCGACGTACATCTGGTTGCGCCCGGCGCCGAGCACCGACCAGCGGTAGTCGGCGCCGAACAGCCGGTCGGCGGTGCGCTTCATGTGCAGCACGTCCTCCGGGTGCGGGCCGATCCCGCCGCGGATGCCGAACACCGACTGGATGAAGAGCGGGGGCTTCACCAGCCTGCGCTCGAGGAAGTGCGCCGCGGTGTACAGGTGCCCGATGTCGTAGCACTCGATCTCGAAGCGGGTGTCGTTGCCGCTGCACGACTCCAGGATGTACGCGATGTCGCGGAAGGTGTTCTTGAAGATGCGCTCGTCGGAGCCGGCGAGGTAGGGCAGCTCCCAGTCGTGCTTCCAGTCCTTGTAGCGCGGGATCATCTCGTACAGGCCGAAGTTCATCGAGCCCATGTTGAGCGAGGCGACTTCGGGCTTGAGCTGGAGCGCCGGCTGCAGGCGCTCCTCCACCGTCATCGTCGGCGCGCCCCCGGTGGTGAGGTTGATGACCACGTCGGAGGCCGCCTTGATCTTCGGCAGGAACTGCTTGAAGACGGCGGGGTCCTGCGTGGGGCGCCCGTCGCCGGGCATGCGCGCGTGCAGGTGGACGATCGCCGCGCCGGCGCGGGCCGCGCCGATCGCGCCCTCGGCGATCTCGTCGGGCGTGATCGGCAGGTGCGGCGACATCGTCGGGGTGTGGATCGCGCCGGTCACGGCGCAGGTGATGATGACCTTGCTCTGATTCGCCGACATTGGTTCTCCCGCCTGTTAGCGTTCCTGCCCGCGCTTGTGGGCCGCCAGCGCCATCAGCCGCCGGTCGCGCCACGCCGCGCGCTCGCCGAGCCGGTCGGCGGGCACCGCCGCGCGCCGCTCCGCGTCGAGCCGCGCGAGG
>JAGVSZ010000016.1 GCA_019137045.1 Betaproteobacteria bacterium | reverse complement strand
AAGCGCGTCGCGCCGGCGGCCTTCGCGGAGCGCGCCGCGTCGAGCACCGCGTCGAGGCCGAGCATCGCCTCCGCCGCGACGCCGGCGTGATGGCGCGCCGCCTGCGGGCAGTACGCGCAGTCCTCCGGACAGCCCCCGGTCTTCACCGACAGCAGCGTCGACAACTGCACGGCGTTCGGCGCGTGGTGCGCGCGGTGCACCTGCTGCGCCCGGAACAGGAGATCGGCGAACGGCAGGTCGAAGAGCGCCGCCACGTCGTCGGTGGACCAGCGCGCAGGACGGTGCCCTCCTGCGTCCTGGGTGCGGCGATCGCCGCGCGGCTGCTGCTCCTGCCGGGAATGGAGTTCGTCGAGCATCGGGTCGGTCGAGCGTCGTAGCGTCGCCGGAACGGCGGCGTCCTACAATCGCGGCGAGTGTCGAGGCCCCTCCGTGCCCTTGTCAAATCCCGCGTCCCGGATACTTGACAACTTGCGTGCCCGAACGCGCGCGCTCGCCGCCGCCGCGTGGCCGCCGCATTGCGTGCTCTGCGGCAGCGCGACGCCGGGCGCCGCGTGGTGCCCGGCCTGCGCAGAAGCGGTCGCGATGCCGCCGGAGGTCTGTCCGTCCTGCGCCCTGCCCTCGCCCGGAGGCGCGATCTGCGGAGGCTGCCTCGCGCATCCGCCCGCGTTCGACGCGACGCTCGCCGTCGGTCCCTACCGCTTTCCGCTCGACCGCCTCGTGACGCGCCTCAAGTACGCGGGCCAGCTGCCGCTCGCCGCGGCGCTCGGGGAACGATTGGGCGCGACGGCGCGCCGGACGGGCGCCGAAGCGCGCGTCGACGCGCTGGTGCCGATGCCGCTCGCCCCCGTCCGCCAGCGCGAGCGCGGCGCGAACCAGGCCCGCGAGATCGCGCGCGAGGCCGCCCGGATCGCCGGACTGCCGCTCTCCGGGGCGCTGCGAAGGACGCGCCACACCGCGCCGCAGGCCTCGCTCGCCCGGCGCGAGCGGGCGCGCAGCCTGCGCGGTGCGTTCGTCGCCACCCGCCCGCTCCACGGCGCACGGCTTGCGCTGGTCGACGACGTGATGACGAGCGGCGCCACCGCGGCGGCCGCGGCGGCGGCGCTCCGGCGCGCCGGAGCCTCGCGCGTCGAGGTGTGGGTCGTCGCCCGCAGCTTCCCCGCCTGAGACCGCCGGTGTTCGCGATCGTCCTCGTCCAGCCGGAGATTCCGCCCAACACCGGCAACGTGATCCGCCTCGCGGCGAACACCGGATGCGAACTGCACCTGGTCGAGCCGCTCGGCTTCACGATGGCCGACCGCGAACTGAAGCGCGCCGGCCTCGACTACCACGAGTACGCGCCGGTCCGCGTGCACCGCGACTTCCGGACCTGTCGCTCCGCGCTCGACGCGCCGGCGCCGCGTCGCTGGTTCCTCTTCACGACGCGTGCGGCCCGGACGCTCCACGAGCAACGTTTCGAACCCGGCGACGTGCTGGTGTTCGGCCGGGAGGCGGACGGCCTGCCGGAGACGGTGCTGTCCGAGTTCGACGCAACCGCGCAGCTGCGCATCCCGATGCGCCCGCGCATGAGAAGCCTCAATCTGTCGAACGCCGTCGCCGTCGCGGTCTACGAAGCCTGGCGGCAGAACGCGTTCTGGTGAACCCGCTCCCGTGCCGGCGGGGGCGCCCGCCGCGGACCGGGGTGCGGGTACGCATCCGGACACCGCGCGCGGCGGCGTATGATCGAATCGTCCCGCGATGGGCCTGCGCGACTGCGCGCGGCAGGAAGCGTCCGGGACGGACACGGCGCGACGAACGCCTGCCCGGAAATCGCGTGCGCGTCCCGCGCGGCCTGCACGGGTGCCACGCGCCCTGAAGGGCGACCGGGGAGCGCCGTCGAGGCGAGTCGCCCCGTCGAACCCTTCCGAGGTCACGCATGCCATGAGGCCACGCGGAGAATCCCTGCCGACGCTGCTCGCGGAAGTGCGCCGCTGCCGGGCCTGCGTGCCCCACCTGCCGCTCGGCCCGCGCCCGGTCCTGCAGATCGGCGCGGCAGCGCGCATCCTCGTCGTTGGCCAGGCGCCGGGCGCGCGCGTGCACGCCACGGGCATTCCCTGGGACGACGCGAGCGGCGATCGGCTCCGGGCCTGGCTGGGTGTCGACGAGCGCACGTTCTACGACGAGTCGACGATCGCCATCCTCCCGGTGGGCCTGTGCTACCCGGGCCGAGGCGCGAGCGGCGACCTGCCGCCGCGAAGCGAGTGCGCCGTCCTGTGGTTCGACCGCCTGCTCGCCCGCCTGCCCGACGTCGAGTTGACGTTCGCCGTCGGCGCGCACGCGCAGCGCCAGGTCCTGCGCGCGCGTCGCAAGGCGACGCTGACCGACACCGTGCGCGCCTGGCGCGAGTACGCGCCGCGCGTCTTTCCGCTGCCGCACCCGTCGCCCCGCAACCAGCCCTGGCTCGCGCGCCACGCCTGGTTCGAGCGGGAACTCGTGCCGGAACTTCGCGCGCGCGTGCGACGGATCGCGCGCCCGGGCAAGGAGGCAGGACGATGAAGATCTCGATTCGACGCGCGTACGCCGACGCGACGGCCGCCGACGGCTACCGGGTGCTGGTCGACCGCGTGTGGCCGCGCGGCCGCACCCGTTCGGAACTCGCGCTCGCCGAGTGGGCGAAGGAACTCGCCCCCAGCACCGCGCTCCGCCAGTGGTTCGGGCACGATCCCCGCCGGTTCGACGAGTTCCGCGACCGTTACCGGAAGGAACTGTCCACCGCCTCGCAGCGCGCGCGGTTGCGGCAGGTGCTCGACGCGGCCGGGAAGGGCCCGATCACCCTCGTCTACGGCGCGAAGGACGAGGAGCACAACCAGGCCGTCGTGCTGCGCGACGAACTGGCACGCATGCTGACGCGCCGCTGACGGCCGTCCGCGCGCCGGCAAGCGGTCCTGCCGGGCACGAACGCGGGTTCCCCCGCATGCGCGGCCGCGCCGCGTTGCTTAGAATCCGACCAGCGCGTCGACGCCGGCGATCGGTTCGCCCGTCACTGCCGTGGCGTCGCGTCCGACCCGCTTCGGGTCCTGAGACCCGGGATCGCCGCGAGCCAAGGGAGCCGACATGCCCGCACCTTCGTCGTCCGCGAGTCGAGGCGCCGCGCAGCATCCACGCGCCTACGCCGTCCTGTTCGTGAGCACGCTCGCGTTCATGGTCTGCTTCGCGGTCTGGATGATGTTCGGGGTGATCGGCATCCCGATCCGCGAGTCGCTCGGGCTCAACAACACCGAATTCGGCCTGCTGACTTCGACGCCCGTGCTCTTCGGCGCGGCGATGCGCCTGCCGCTCGGCATCTGGACCGACCGTTACGGCGGCCGGATCGTGATGACCGCGCTCCTGCTCGTGGCCGTACCGCCGGTGTACCTGCTGAGCGAGGTGACCGCGTACTGGCAGTTCCTCGCGATCGGCTTCCTGCTCGGCATCGTGGGGGCGGCGTTCGCGGTCGGCACGCCGTACTGCGCGCGCTTCTTCCCGAAGGAGAAGCGCGGCTTCGCGATGGGCGTCTTCGGAGCCGGGACGACCGGCGCGGCGCTCAACCTGTTCGTCGCCCCGCGCGTGATCGAAGCGTACGGCTGGCCGATGGTGCCCAAGGTCTACGCGGCGGCGCTCCTCGTCACCGCCGCGGTGTTCTGGCTCGGGAGCGCTCCCGACCCCGACGCGGGCACCGGCAAGTCCGGGCCCACGCTCCGGCAGCAGGTCGCCGTGCTGAAGGACTGGCGCGTCTGGAAGCTCTGCCAGTACTACTCGCTCGCGTTCGGCGGCTTCACGGCGCTGTCGCTGTGGATGACGCAGTACTACGTCCAGGAGTACGGGCTCGGCGTCAACGCCGCCGCGACGCTGGCGATCGCGTTCTCGCTGCCCGCCGGCGCGCTGCGCGCCGCGGGCGGCTGGATGTCGGACCGCTACGGCGCGCACTCGGTCACCTGGTGGGTGCTGTGGGTCG
>JAGVSZ010000335.1 GCA_019137045.1 Betaproteobacteria bacterium | reverse complement strand
GGAGTGCGCAGCGGAAAGCCCAGGCGGCCCGCGAGCGAGGAAACGTTCATGATGCTCGCGTTGCGCGACCGCCGCAGCAGCGGCACCGCGAGGCGCGCGCAGTTGAACTGGCCGGTCAGGTCGACCGCGATGCAGCGATCCCAGTCTTCCGCCGCGATCTCCTCGACCCTGCCCGTCGGTCCCGCGATGCCGGCGTTGTTGACCAGGCAGTCCAGGCCGCCGAGGTTGCCCGTCGCCTCGTCGAACATGCGGGCGACGTCGCTGCGTGACGCCACGTCGCACGCACTGCGGCCGAGCCGGGGATCGCTCGAGGCGAGGTTCGCGAGCGCTTGCATGTCGACGTCGCCGACGTGCACCCGTGCGCCCTCGCGCGCGAATGCCCGGGCGATCTCGAGGCCGATGCCCGCCGCGCCCGCGGTCACCAGCACGCGCAGCCCTTCAATGCCCAGGTCCATGGCCGTTTCCTCGTGACTTGCCGTCGTGGTCACCCGGCGGCAGGATGCCGCGGGCCTCGATGCGCTTCGCCGCGCCGACGATGTCGCGCGCGAGCGCCTTGCGCGCGCCGCGCGCGTCGCCGCAGGCGATGGCCTCGACGAGCTGCGCGTGGCAGCGCTCCCACTTCGCCATGCGCAGCTTCGCGAGGTCGCCGCGCAGGTCGAAGTTGAGCACCGGGCCGATGCGCAGCCAGAGGCCCTCGATGATGGGCAGCAACTCGGCGATTCCCGCGGCGCGGTAGACGGTGAAGTGCAGCGCCTGATTGTGGGCGATCGCCCGGGCGGCGTCGGGGCGCGCCTTCGCGCGCTCGCGCCGGAACGCCGCGTCGTGGCGCCGGATCGCCGCGAGGTCCGCACCGGTGCGCCGGAGCGCCGCCTCGCCAGCGGCATAGCCTTCGACGACGAGCCGGATCGCGGTCAGCTCGCGGAACTGGGCGAGCGTGAGCAGCGGGACCCGCACGGCGCGGTTGGGCATGACGACGAGCGCGCGGTCGGCGACGAGCCGCGACACGGCCTCGCGGACCGGCTGCACCGAGACGTCGAGCATGCCGGCGACCGTGCGCAGCGAGACCTTCTGGCCGGGTTCCAGCATGCCGGCCATCAGCAGCTCGCGCAGGCGAGCGTGCACCCGCAGCGCGGCGGTGGTCGCTGCGGCAGGCTCGCCGGCCGCGCCGGATGCGTGCATGCGCCGTGTCCCTTCCCGACTGTTGCACCGCGTCATTGACATTCGGCGGAGCGCGCCTTACCGTAAACTGTGATCACGGTTGAGGTCAAGGGGCGTGCGGGGCCGCCTCCGCGCGCCGCGTTCGAGGGAACGGGACAAGGGAGGAGGGACGCAAGATGAGCGAAGGCAAAGGAATCTCCCGCCGCACCGTCGTCAAGGGTGCGGCCGCGGGAGCCGCAGTGGGGCTGGCGGGTTTTCCCTTCATCGGCCGCGCGCAGGCCGATGCGATCCGCATCGGGCACCTGACGCCGCGCACCGGGTTCCTCGGGCCGCTGGGCGAGTACGCGGTGCAGGCCGCCGACCTCGCGGTCGCCGAGATCAACGCCGCGGGCGGCGTCAACGGCCGCAAGATCGAGTTGCTGAAGGAGGACTCGGTCAATCCGCAGACCGCGTCGACCAAGGCCGAGCGCATGGTCGAGCGCGACAAGGTCGCGTGCATCGTCGGCGAGATCTCGTCGGCCGCCGGACTCACCATCAGCCAGGTCGCCGAGCGCACGAAGACGCTGTTCATCAACACCGGCTGCAATTCCGACGAACTGCGCGGCAAGGGCTGCAAGCGGTACATGTTCCACATCGAGAGCCAGAACTCGATGTACGTGAAGACCTGCGGGCGCGCGCTGCTTGCGCAGGGCCTCGTCAAGGGCAAGAGGTGGTATTCGCTCACCGCCGACTACGCGTTCGGCCACGACCTCCTGCGCGTCGCGAAGCGGTTCATGGCGAGCAACGGCGGCGACTTCGCCGCCGACAAGCTGGTGCCCACCGACGTCACCGACTTCTCGCCGCTGCTGCTCGAGATCCGCAGCTCGAAGCCGGATCTCGTGATCAGCAACCTCGCCGGCAACCAGATCACGAACTTCCTCAAGCAGTACTCGGAGTTCGGACTGCCCTTCCCCGTGGCGGGCTTCGGCTTCGACACCGCGGTCGCATGGGGCGCGGGCAAGGGCAACTTCCACGGCACCTGGCCGCTCGTGTGGCACCATCTGCTCGACACGCCGGCATCGAAGAAATTCGTCGCCGACTTCACCGCGCGCTACAACCGCCCCCCCGAGAACCAGGCGTGGGGCGACTACAACGCGATCAAGCTGGTGGCGCAGGCGATGGCCGAGACGAAGTCCACCGACTCGACGAGGCTCGTCGAGCACTTCGAGAAGGGCGCGAAGTTCCCGCTGATGAAGACGCGCGAAGGCTATTTCCGCAAGGCCGACCACCAGATGATGCACGAGATGTACACCGTGCAGGCGCTTCCCGTTGCGCAAATCAGGAACCAGTGGGACATCTTCACGCCGTCGGCGGCGGTGCCGGGCCCGAACGAGTCGCTCGAGGTCATCGCGACGCAAGGCGACGAGATCGAATGCAGAATGTAGGGCGCTAGCCGTCGTCGCCGCGCGAGCGGGATACCGGCGTCCCCCGGGGGACGCCGGCACCCGCCCCGCGGCGCGACGGCGCCGCCCGGCGCCCCGCCCGGTTCGTCGCGCCGATGCTGATCCTCCAGCACCTGCTCAACGGGCTGCTCGCCGGCTCGTACTACCTGCTGATCGCGCTCGGGCTGTCGCTCATCTTCGCGCTGGGCGGCATCGTCAACCTCGCACACGGCGCGTTCTACGCGATCGGCGCGTACGTCGCCGTCACCATCGGCCAGCACTTCGGCTTCACCGGTGCGGCGCTGCTCTCGCCGGTCCTCGTCGGCCTGCTCGGCCTCGTGATCGAGCGGTTCCTGTTCCGCCGCTTCTACAAGGCCGATCCGGCGCTCTCGCTGCTGCTCACGTTCGGACTCGCGATGGTCGCCGAGCAGGCGCTGCGGATGATCTTCGGCGCGCCGCCGCTGTCGTGGTCGATCCCGCAGGAACTGCGCGGGCAGGTGATCGTCGGCGACTTCATCTACCCGCGCTACCGCGTGCTCATCCTCGTCGTTGCGATCGCCTGCGTCGCCGGCCTGTGGTACCTCCTGCAGCGCACGCCGTTCGGCCGCGTGGTGCGCGCGGGCGTGCAGAACCCGGACATGGTCGGGGCGCTCGGCATCCCGCTCGAGCCGTACATGGCGGCCGTCGCGTTCCTCGGCATCGGGCTCGCGGGGCTCGCCGGCGTGATGCTGGCGCCGATCTTCACCATCCACCCGGCGATGGGCGCGGAGATCATCACGTCCGCGTTCGTCGTCGTGGTGATCGGCGGGCTGGGCTCGTTCTGGGGCGCCGTGATCGCCGCGCTGATCGTCGGAGTGACCAAGGGCGCGGTGACGGCGGCCGGGTTTCCGCAGTATTCGGAGGCCGCGATCTACCTCCTGATGCTGCTCGTGCTGCTGGTGCGGCCGCGCGGCCTCTTCGGCGAGCGCATCCGGCGCTTCGAGTGATGGGCGAGCGCCGCGACCTCCTCGTTGCCGCGCTCGCCCTGGGCGCGCTGCCCTTCGCGCTTGCCGCGCTCGGCATGGGCGTGACGTCGGCCACCGAGGCCGTGATCTTCGCGCTCGCGTGCATGGCGCTCAACATCCTGGTCGGTTACACCGGGCTCACGTCGTTCGGGCATGGCGCCTGGTTCGGACTCGCCGCCTACGCCGCGGCGATCGCGCAGCGCGAGCTCTTCCCGGGCTCCTTCGTCCTGCCGATCGCGCTGGCGCTCGCGGTCGTATTCGGAGCGTCGTTCGTCTTCGGCTTCCTGATCCTCCGCCGGCGCGGTGTGTACTTCTCGCTGCTCACGCTCGCGCTCTCGGCGGTGCTGTTCTCGATCGCCTTCCGCTGGACCGAGGTCACCGGGGGCGAGAACGGCCTGGGC
>JAGVSZ010000137.1 GCA_019137045.1 Betaproteobacteria bacterium | reverse complement strand
CGTCTCGCCGTGCCGGGTGCGCGCGTTCGGGCTGGCGCGGCGCGCGAGCAGCGCGCGCACCGCGTCCGGCTGCCGGTTCTCCGCGGCCTGGAAGAGCGGCGTCTCGCCGGCCGCGTTCGCGGGGTCGACCTGGGCGCCGCGGTCGAGCAGCAGCGTCACCGTGTCCGCGTCGCCGAGCGCTGCGGCGCGGTGCAGCGGCGTGTCGCCGTCCGCGTCGCGCGCCTCGATGTCCGCCTTGCGCTCGAGCAGCAGCTGCACGACCTGGTCGCGGCCGTGCGCCGCGGCGAGGTGCAGGGCGGACTCGCCGTGCTCGTTGCGCGCGTTCGGGTTCGCGCCGGCCCGCAGCAGGCTCCACGCGCGCTGCGCATGGCCGCTCGCGGCCGCCTCGAGCAGCGCCCGGTCGTCGCCGCGTGCCGCCGCGGCGCTCGCCAGGCACAGCGCGCACAGGGCGCCGCGGGCGAGGACGCGCAGGGAGCGGAGAGCGGGAGGGATGCGGAGCATGGCGTGCGCGGTCCGCGCACGCCGCGCACCGGCCTTCAGGCGCGCGATTTTATCGGAAGCGACGCGGCCGCCATGCCGGCGAGCCGGCGCACGACGCCGATCGACTCCTCGGGCGAGAACCCGTACGGGAAGAGCTTCTGCTCCTGCGCCGCGATGTCGGGCCGCCCGCCGAGGCGCGCGAGCTCGTCGAGCGCGCTGCGCAGGTGCACGCCGAGCAGCGCCTCGACGGTGGAGACGCGCGCGTTGAGGCGCGCCTCGCCGATCGTCTCGAACCCGAGCCCGAGCCGGAAGAGGTCGGCGTGGTGCGCCGGGGCCTCGATCAGGCCGTAGTCGCAGCCGCACACGCCGCCGGCGAAGAGGTAGGCGGCGTGGAAGAGCCCGGCGACCGCGCGCTTGGGCGCGGAGTTCATGTCCACGGAGAGGCGCACGAATTCGCACACGCGCGCGCCGGCGTCGCGCAGCGCGGTCGTCTCGTCGCGGTAGAGCTCGTCGGCGGCCAGCCCCTGCCCGGAGTCGAGCCGCACGCCGAGCGAGCCGACGAACTGGCCGCTCTCGTGCGCGAGGAAGGTGTAGAGAAACGGGTCCTGGAGCGTGCCGGGCCCGGCGCCGAGGGTGTCGGGCTCGCGCCGGCGCAGGGCGTCGACGCGGCGCTCCTCGAACATGCGCGCGAGCCGGATCTTCAGCGCGCCGCGCGGCTCGCCCTCGTCGAAGCGCGGCGCGGCCGCGCGCACCAGCGTCAGGCTGCGGAAGCGCGCCGCGCGCGGCGCGACGGTCGGCGCGCCGAAGATGGTCTTCGCGTCGAGGGACTCGGTCGGCCAGACGCCGCCCGGCTTCGAGGTGGACTTGTCGCTCACCGCTGCCCGTACACGATCGGCGCGCCCGGAATGGGCCGCATCGAACCGATGGTATCCCGCCCGCCCGGGGAGTTTAAGGGCGGGGCACGGGGTTTCGGACGAACGGCGTGAACAGGTGCGCGAGCGGCGCCAGCGGTCCCGGCGGCGCGCGCTTGCGCCCCCCCCATCGCTCCACTACGCTTCCGGGCGCAGCCGCCGCGGCCGCGCCTGCCCGGACAAGTCCGACAACAAGGAGGGAATCGCCATGGCCACCGACCCCTATGCCGCGCCGCGCGCGCGCGTCGCGGACGTCCCGTCCGCCGCGCCGGACGGGAACTTCATCCCCGACGGGCAGGCGGTCGCCGCCGGCAACGGCTGGCAGTGGCTCCTGGACGCGTGGGAGCTGTTCAAGCGCCAGCCCGGGATGTGGATCGCGCTGGCGGTGGTGTTCATCGTCGTCGTCACGCTGATCAACCTCGTGCCGCTCGTGGGCAGCCTCGCCGCGGCGCTGCTCGGCCCGGTGTTCGCCGGCGGGATCATGGCCGGCTGCCAGGCGGTGCGCGGCGACGGCGCGCTGGAGATCGGGCACCTCTTCGCCGGCTTCAAGGCCAACACCGGGAAGCTCGCGCTGATCGGCGTGTTCAACCTGCTCGCCTGGATCGTGATCTTCCTGGTGATCATGGTGATCGTGGGCGCCGGCGCGTTCGCGCTCATGATGGGCGGCGGCAACCCGAGCGCGGCGACCGCCGTCGGCTCCGCGATGTCGCTGATGCTCGGGATCCTGCTCGCGCTCGCGCTCAGCGTCCCGGTGTACATGGCGCTGTGGTTCGCGCCCGCGCTGGTGATGCTGAACGACTTCGAGCCGATCCCCGCGCTCAAGACGAGCTTCGGCGCGTGCCTGAAGAACATCGTCCCGTTCCTGCTCTACGGCGTGATCCTGTTCGCGGCCGCGATCGTCGCGAGCATCCCGTTCGCGCTCGGCTGGCTCGTGCTCGGCCCGGTGCTGGCGATCTCGGTCTACACCGGGTACCGCGACATCTTCTACGCGGGCTGATGCGCGCGCCGCGCCCCGCCGGGACCGCCCGGCTCCCGCGCTGAGCGTGCTCGACACCGCGCGCCGCATCGCCACCCCCGAGGGCATCGAGCTCGCCCTGCGGCTCGCGGGCCCGGTGCCGCGCGCGCTCGCCTGGGGCGTCGACTTCCTGCTGCGCCTCGCCGCGCTCGGCCTGGCGGCGGCGATCCTCGGCGCGCTCGGCAGCTTCGGCATGGGCCTCTTCCTGCTCGCCTGGTTCTTCCTCGAGTGGCTCTTCCCCGCGTGGTGCGAGGTGAACTGGGGCGGCGCGACGCCGGGGAAGAAGGCGCTCAAGCTCGTGGTGCTGCACGACGACGGCACCCCGGTGCGCTGGCCCGCGGCGCTCGCGCGCAACCTGCTGCGCGCGGTCGACTTCCTGCCGCTCTTCTACTGCCTCGGGCTGGTCACGATGCTGGTGAACCGCGAGTTCAAGCGCCTCGGCGACCTCGCCGCCGGGACGATCGTCGTCTACTCCGAGCCCAAGGCGCGCGGCTTCGCGCTCCCCGCGGCCGCGCCGCTCGCGCCTCCGGTCGCGCTCACGCTGCCCGAGCAGCGCGCGATCCTCGACTTCGCCGAGCGCGCGCCCGGCCTGACTGCGGAGCGCACCGAGGAGCTCGCCGCCATCCCGCGCGCCCTGGTCGGCCGGCTCGAGGGCCGCGCGGCGGCGGAGCGCCTGGTGGGCATCGCGAACTTTCTCGTCGGGCGGCGGTAGGAGCGAAACCGATGCCGCAGGCATCCGACTTCCGGAGCCGGGGAGCACGAGGGGGCGCCGCGCGGCGGCCATGTCCCCTCGCGTCGTGACAGCGGGATGCGCCAGGCCGCGTTCGAGGCGCAGCACGGTCCCGCCTGGCAGCGCTTCGAGGCGTGGCTCGACCGCCACGACCGGGTGCGCCGGCGCGAGCGCGCCGCCGCCGACCCGAATGGCCTGCCCGACGCGGAGGTTCCGCGCGCGTACCGGCACGTGTGCCAGCACCTCGCGCTCGCGCGCGACCGCGAGTACAGCCCGGACCTCGTCGACCGCCTCAACGGCCTCGCGCTGCGCGGCCACCACCTGCTCTACGGCGCGCGCGACGGGCGCCGCGCGCACGCGGTGGCGTTCGTGCTCGCCGGCTTCCCCCGTCTGGTGCGCGCCGAGCGCGCGTTCGTCGGCGCCGCGGCGGCGCTCTTCTTCGGCCCGTTCTTCCTGCTGCTCTGGGCGCTGCAGGTCTACCCCGACTTCGTCCACTACCTGCTGCCGCCCGAGGCGCTGGCGCAGTTCCAGGAGATGTACGACCCGGCCAACCGGCGCCTGGGCATGCGCGACGCCGACGACAACGTGGCGATGTTCGGCTTCTACATCTGGAACAACGTGAAGATCGGCTTCCAGACGTTCGCCGGCGGAATCGCGTTCGGCCTCGGCACCGTCTTCTTCCTGGTGTCGAACGGGGTCCTGATCGGCGCGATCGCGGGCTACCTCACCCAGGCCGGCTACGGCACGACGTTCTGGTCGTTCGTCTCGGGGCACAGCGCGCTCGAGCTCGTCGCGATCGCGATCTCGGGGGCGGCGGGGCTGCGGCTCGGCGCGGCGCTCGTCGCGCCCGGCGCGCGCTCG
>JAGVSZ010000496.1 GCA_019137045.1 Betaproteobacteria bacterium | reverse complement strand
AGCGCGACCAGGAGCAGGCGCGCCGCGATGCCGTCGCGGAGCTGCGCGACGAGCAGCGCCTGCGCCGGGGTGGCCGCGCGCGGCAGGAACGCGGTGAGGTCGGCGGTGTAGGGCGCGCGCGCCGCGATCACGCCGCACGCGCCGAGCGCGGCGAGCCAGAGCCCGACGACCGCCGCGCGCCTCAACGCGCGGCCTCGGTGAACGCGGTCACCACGCGATCGCCGCCCGTCTCGACCACTTCCATCCCGGTGAGCCGGCCGTGCGTCCCCGCGATGCGGATCGCGCTCACGAGCTCCGCCAGGGCGGGGTCCGACGGCAGCAGGACGAGCGTCCAGCGCGCGGCGCCACCGGCGACCTCGACGCGGTAGTGGCGCGCGAGCGCCGCGAGGTCGCCGCGCAGCGTCGCGCGGATGGCCTCGAGGAACGCGCCGAGCACCGGTTGCGCGGCGAGCGAGAAGCTGCGCGGCGCCGCGCCGGGACGCTCCACCGTCACCCGGTCGCCCTCGACGAGGTAGCGCTCCGCGACCGGCGCGGTGACGCGGCGCTCCAGTCGGCCCGGCGGGGTGTAGCGCAGCTCGCCGCGCGCGACGAGCGGCGCGCTGAGCGCGTCCGAGTGGCGGGTCTCGATGAACCCGACCGTCGCGGCGCCCGTTGCGGCCAGCTGCCGCATGAGGCCCTCGGGCGTGAGCGCCTCCTGCCCCGGGGCGACCCGGGCCGCGCCGAGCGCAGCCACGGCGAGCGCGGCGGCGAGCAGCGCGCGCCTCACCGCGAGTCGCTCCAGACGTCGTAGAAGTTGAACCAGTTGTACGGCGCGCTGCGCGCGTAGTGCTCGAGCCGGGCGGCGTACTCGCGCGCGAGCGCGGGCAGCATGGTGGCGCGCTCGCCGCGCGGCAGCACGAGCGGGTCGCGGAACACCTCGAAGTGCAGGTCGTAGCGCCGCCCCCCGCGGTAGAGCGCGCAGCAGAGCACCACCGGCGCGCCGAGCACCCCGGCGATCACGTACGGCGCCTCGGGGAAGGGCATCGTCGCGCCGAGGAACGGGCACGGCACCGTCCGGTCGCCCGGCCGGGCGCGGTCGCCGAGGATCCCGAGGAGCGCGCCCGCGTCGAGCCGCGCCTTGGCGCGGATGAGGGAGTCGGGCGCGCCCGCCTCGATGATCATGCCGGCGAGCGCCGGGTTGACCGCCGCGAACGCGCGCGCCGCCTTCTGGGCGTTGGCGTTGTCCATCAGCATCGCGAGCGGCCAGTGCGCGCTGAACACCGCCGCCGCGCGCAGCGCCTCGAAGCTGCCGAGGTGCGAGCCGAGCAGGACGCAGCCCGCGCCGCGCGCCACGATCGCGCGCAGCGGCCCGTCGCCGTGCAGCCGCACGTCGAAGCAGTCCCAGCGGCCGGCGAGGAAGTACACCCGGTCGAGCAGCGTCACCGCGAACGTGTCGAAGTGCCGGTAGAGGTCGACGAGGGTCGCGGGGCGCCCGAGCGCGCGCGTGAGCCAGGCGCGCGAGGCGGCGCGCGCGCGCCGCGAGCACGCGAGGAAGTAGAGCACGATCGGCGGCAGCAGCGCGCGGGTCGCCCCGCGCCCGAGCCGCCGGGCGACCCCGATCATGAGGCGCAGCAGGAGCGGGCTGCCGCGCTCGGGCGCGGCCCGCCACGCGCCCGCGGCGCTAGTCGAGCGCATCGGTGCGGAAGCGCAGCGTGCCGCGCGCGATCGCGCGCGCGCCGCTGCGGCACACGAAGCGCGCCTCGCCGGCGCCGAGCGCCGGGAACTCGATCGTGCACGGCTCGCCGGGCGCGAGCGCGCCGAGGAACTTCGCCTGCGGGATCTCCGTCAGGCGCAGCGGCCCCGCGGCGCGCTCGAGCGCTGCGAGGACGTGCCCGAGCAGCAGCACGCCGGGCACGATCGGCCGGCCGGGAAAATGGCCGGGCAGCGCCGGGTGGTCCGGCGCGATCACGATGCGCGCGTCAGCGGTCACGGTCGCGGCCGGCCGCGCGCTCGAGCGCGCGCAGCGCCTCGAGCGGCAGCTTCCCGGTCGGCGCGCGCGGCAGCCGCTCGACCAGCACCAGCGGCCGCGGCAGGAACGCCGGGTCGAGGACGCGGCGCAGCGCGGCCAGGATCTCGCGCCGGGTCAGCCGCGGGGCGACGACGAACGCCATCAGGCGCGCGCTGTCGCGGCCCGCGCCCTCCGGCACGTGGTAGGCGCCGTCCGCGACGCCGGGGATGGCGGTGAGCGCGCGGTTGAGCTCGCCCAGCGAGGCGCGCTTCCCCGCGACGTTCACGAGGTCCGCCGCGCGGCCTTCGAGGACGAACTCGGTGTCGCTCAGACGCCGGATCAGGTCGCTGCCCGGCACGCGCCCGTGCACCGGCCCGCCCTCGACCGCCCAGTCCGCGGCGCTCCCGAGCAGGCGGATCCCGTCGAGCATGCGCCAGTTCTGCGTGGCGGTGGTGCGGCGCGCCGCCACCTGGCCGGCCTCGGTGAAGCCGTAGATCTCCATCACCCGCGTCGCGAACCGGCGCTCGGCGGCGGCGGCGAGCTCCACCGCGAGGGGCGCGGCCGCGGAGACGATCGCCGCGAGCGGCGGAAGCGCGATGTCCGCCTCGACGCACGCGCGGATGTGCAGCGGCGAGGTCACGAGCACGCGCGGCGCGGGGAGCCGTTCGAGCGCCGCCTGGACGTCGCGCGGGAAGAGCGGCCGACCGGGATGCAGCGCGCCGCCGGCCGCGAGCGGCAGCAGCACCGTCGACTCGAACCCGTACATGTGCTGCGGCGGCACCGTGCCGAGGACGCTGAAGTCGCCCGCGGTCAAGCCGAGCGCGGCGCACTCGGCGCGCGCGCTCGCGACGAGGTGCCCCCAGCGCTTCGCGTTCGGCCGCGGCTCGCCCGTGCTGCCGGACGTGTAGACGATGGCCGCGACGCGCTGCGCGTCGATGGCCGGGACCGGGCCGCTCCACGCCGCGCCGCCGAGGTCGGCGGGGAAATCGAGCAGCCGGTCGCCGAGGACCGGGGCGGGCGCATCGGCGATCGCGCCGCAGTCCGGGTGGGCCGCGACGGCGCGCCGCAGCGCCGCGTCGTGCCGGCTGGCCGGGAAGAGGCTCGTCTTGCCGGCGAGCAGCGCCGCCGCGAGGGCCACGGCGAAGCGATACCGGTCCTCGCACAGGTTGACGAGGTGCGCGCCCGCCGGCAGGCGCTCGGCGAGCTGCGCCGCCTCGGCGAGGAAGCGCGCGCACGAGACCGGCGCGCCGTCGCGCCAGGCGACCGGGCGGCCGAGGTCGGCGTGGCCCACGAGCGGTGAGCGCGCGGTCACGGGCGCCGCCGCCGCGGCGGGCGCCGCGTCACTTCTCGCGGTGGCGCTCAACGTGTTGCGCCAGGTTGCGCAGGCTGGCGAAGATCTGGCGGTTCGCCTCGTCGTCGGCGCGCAGCGCCACGCCGTACTGCTTCCCGATCGCGAGCGAGATCTCGAGCATGTCGATCGAGTCGAGCCCGAGCCCCTCGCCGTAGAGCGGCGCGGTGGGGTCGATCTCGCCGGCGGGCGTCTCGAGGTTCACCGACTCCACGATCAGGCGCGCGATCTCGGCCTCGAATGGAGTGTGCAGGGTCATTGCGTCGTCAGCGCGTTGCGGACGGGATTCTACGCGAGCGCTCCGCCGTCGCGGTGGCGGAGCGCTCGCATCAGGGCGGGAGCGGCCGGATGTTCGCGCGCCGCCGGCGCACCGCCGCGAGCGCGCGCCGCGGGCTCGCCGCGCTGAAGAGGTAATAGAGCGCCTGGAACACGCGGATGCGGCTGCGCACGCCGTTCGGCCGGAAGATGTCGCCCGCCAGGAACGAGACCAGCCCGTCCACCACGCCGAGGACGTTCTTCGGGCCCATCAGCAGGTCGCGCATCACCGGGCTGGTGATGCGGTAGATGAACCACGTGAAGGTGCCGAGCGCGCGCCGCAGCCGGCGCTCGTAGCGCGCGAGCGCGCGCGGCGCCGCGGCCGGGTCGCGCAGCGCCGCGTCGACCG
>JAGVSZ010000418.1 GCA_019137045.1 Betaproteobacteria bacterium | reverse complement strand
CCCATTTCGCGAGCTCGCGCTGCAGGTGGCGGTCGGCGGCCTCGGGGGTCATGCCGACGATCTCCGAGCCCGCATCGAGCAGCCGCTGGCGCACCTCGGGGATCGCGAGCGCCTTGACGATCTCGGCGTTCAGGCGCGCGACGACGTCCGGCGGCGTGCCGGCAGGCGCGACGAAGCCGAACCAGGCCACCGCCTCGAAGTCGCGCACGCCCGCCTCGGCGATCGAGGGCACCTCCGGGAGCAGCGGGTGGCGCCGCGCGCTCGACACGGCGAGCGGGCGCAGCTTGCCCGCCTTGAAGTGCGGCATCAGCGCGACGATGTTGTCGAACATGATCTGGATCTGGCCGCCCATCAGGTCGACGTGCGCGGGACCGGAGCCCTTGTAGGGCACGTGCTGCATGTCGATGCCGGTGTCGATCTTGAACTTCTCGCCGGTGAGGTGGTGCGAGGTGCCGACGCCGGCCGAGCCGAAGCTCACCTTGCCCGGGTTCGCCTTCGCGTAGTCGATCAGCTCCGCGACGGTCCGCGGCGGGAACTGCAGGTTCGCCGCCAGCGCGAGCGGCGACAGCGTCATCACGGTGATCGACGCGAAGTCCTTCCCGGTGTCGTACTTGAGGTTCTGGAACACCCACGCGCTCACCGGCAGCGCCGCGGTCGACACGAGCAGCGTGTAGCCGTCGGGCGGCGACTTCGCCACGAACTCGGCGCCGATCGTGCCGCCGGCGCCGGTGCGGTTCTCGACCACGAACGGCTGGCCCATGGACTGCGCGAGCCGCTCGGAGACGAGGCGGCCGACGATGTCCGACGTGGTGCCGGGCGCGAACGCGACGATCACGCGGACCGGCTTCACCGGGTAGGGCTGGGCCGCGGCGCACCAGGACAGGAGGCCGAGGAAACAGGCGCAGAGCGTGGCGAGGAATCGGGTCATGCGGGAGTCTCCGGCGGCGCGGTCGGGCGCGAAAGGCCGCAGTCTACAAGCAGCGCGGGGCGCGGGGGCGGCGCCGGCCGCGACGCAGGAACCCGGCGCCACGGTTATCCTCGCGGCTCCGATGGATGGACAGCACGTCAGCGGCGCGGAAGCGCTCGTCCGGATGCTCGCACTGCACGAGGTCGAGGTGCTCTTCGGCCTGTGCGGCGACACGAGCCTGCCTTTCTACGACGCGCTCGCGCGGCTCGACCACGGCATCCGGCACGTCCTGTGCCGCGACGAGCGCTCGGCGGGCTACATGGCGGACGGTTACGCCCGCGTGACCGGCAAGGTCGGCGTGTGCGAGGGGCCGAGCGGCGGCGGCGCGACCTACATCCTCCCCGGCCTCGTCGAGGCGAACGAGTCGTCGGTCCCGGTGCTCGCGCTGACGACCGACGTTGCGGTGTCCGCGCGCGGCCGCTACACCCTGACCGAGCTCGACCAGGAGGCGCTCTTCCGCCCCGCCACCAAGTGGAACCGGATGCTCGACCGGGCCGAGGACCTCCCGCGGGTCGTGCGCGCCGCGTTCGCGCAGATGGCGACCGGCCGGCCCGGGGCGGCGCACGTCGGCGTGCCCTACGACGTGCAGCTCGGCGCAGTCGACGCGGGCGAGCTGTGGGCGGACAAGACGTTCGCCCGCTACCCCGCGCACCGCGCAGCGCCCGACCCGGCAGCGGTGGCGGCGCTCGCGCGGCTCGTCGCGCAGGCCGAGCGACCGCTGCTCGTCTGCGGCGGCGGCGTCGTCATCGCGGCGGCCGAGGCGGCGCTCGCGCGCCTCGCCGAGCGCGTCGGCGCGCCGGTGGCCACGACGATCAGCGGCAAGGGCGCGATCGGCGACGGGCATCCGCTCGCGGTGGGCGTAGTCGGCACGAACGGCGGCACGCCGCCAACGCGCGCGATCGTCGCGGACGCGGATCTCGTGGTGTTCGTCGGCTGCCGGGCGGGCTCGGTGACGACCGAGCGCCGCCGCTTCCCCGCGCCGGGCGGCGCGCGGATCGGCCACATCGACGTCGACCCCGCGGTGATCGGCGTGAACTACCCGACCGACGCCGCGGTGGTCGGCGACGCGCGGCTCGCGCTCGAGGCGCTCGACGCCGAGCTCGCCGGGATCGGCGCCCGCCCTGGACGCCGCACCGCCGTGGAGCGCGCGGTCGCGAGCGCGAAAGAGGAGAAGTTCGCCGCGTTCCGGCGGCTGGCGGAGTCGCCCGACGCGCCGATCAAGCCGGAGCGCCTGGTGGCCGACCTGCAGGCGGTCTGCCCGCCGGACGCGATCCTGGTCGCCGATCCCGGGACGCCCTGCCCCTACTTCTCCGCGTACTTCACGCAGGCCGCACCCGGGCGCAGGTTCATCTCGAACCGCGCGCACGGCGCGCTCGGCTACGCGCTTTCGGCCGCCGTCGGCGCGCAGTTCGGCCGCCCGGGCGCGAAGTGCGTCGCGGTGATGGGCGACGGCAGCTTCGGGTTCACCGTCGGGGAGTTCGAGACCGTGCTGCGGCACAAGCTGCCGATCACGTTCGTGGTGGTCTCGAACGCGACCTACGGGTGGATCAAGGCCGGCCAGCGCGCCGGCTTCGACCGGCGCTACTTCTCGGTCGACTTCGAGCGCACCGACCACGCGCGCGTCGCGGCCGCGTACGGGCTGCGCTCGTGGAGCGTGAGCGACCCGGCGCAGCTGCGCGCGGCGCTCGCCGAGGCGCTCGCCCACGGCGGCCCGACGCTCGTCGACGTGATCGCGCAGCCGTTGCACGAGGCGGCCGCGCCGGTGAGCGAATGGGTGGCGTGACCGGCTGATTGTTCAACAGAGGAGACGGCAATGAGCGGCAAGATCGACGCACGCATGAAGGAGCTCGGCATCACCCTTCCCGCGCCGGGCGAGCCCGCCGGCAACTACGTCGGCTTCGTGGTCACCGGGAACCTCGCGTTCCTGTCCGGCCAGGTGCCGCAGGAGAACGGCGTGCGGAAGTTCATCGGCAAGCTCGGGCGCGAGTTCGCGGTCGAGGAAGGGCAGAAGGCGGCCGAGCTCGCCGGCCTGAACATGCTCGCGCGGCTCAAGGCCGCGTGCAACGGCGACCTCGACCGCGTGGTGCGCTGCGTGAAGATCGTCGGGTTCGTCAACGCGGTGCCGGAGTTCGGCGATCAGCCCAAGGTCGTCAACGGCGTGTCGGACCTGGTGGTGAAGGTGTTCGGCGACGCCGGCCGGCACGCGCGCTCGGCGGTGGGGATGGGCTCGCTCCCGTTCGGAGTCGCGGTCGAGGTCGAGGGCGTGTTCGAGATCAGGCCGTAGGGCGCGGGCGCCCTAGCGCTTGTACCACCACTTGGTCTCGCTCACGTCCGCCTCCCAGGGGCGGATCGGCTGGGCGAGGCCGAACTGCGCGGCGTGCAGCCGGGCGACCTCCATGATCGCCCACAGCACGTCCATCGGGAAGCCCTGCCGGCCGCCGCGCTCGTCGATCACGAGCTTCGAGAAGTAGTCGTCGAGCGCGCGCTTGCCCCAGTGCTCGCGGATGTAGGCGGCGATGCGCGGGAAGTTGCGCTCCACGATCGGCCAGGGGTCGGGCCGCTCCTTCTGGCGCTCGGCCTCGCGCAGCGCCTTCCAGCGCGCGCTCACCTCGCGCGTGAGGGTCTGGTCACCCATGAGCGGGGGGAACTCGAGCGCCTCCTCCGCCTGCTCGTCGAGCTGCACGTTCAGGCGCTTGCGCAGCGCGGCCTCGCCCGCTTCCGGGTCGAAGACCGCGAACGCGTCCAGGTCGAGGGGGCCGCTCTCGCCCGCCGCGGGGTCGTCCGGCTGCTTCGGTTCGGCCATCGCCACGTGAACTGGGTCTCGGTGCGACGGGATGATAGGGGGCCGCAGCGGCCCGTGAAAGCAACTCTTCCCTCGCCGCGGGCGCGCGGGCGGCCGGGGCGCCCCCGCGCGTGCCGCGCGGCGCGACGAACGCCACGGACCGGTGCCGGGCGGGCGCCCGCTCACGCCGCCTGGGTCAGCACCCCGCGCTGATAGTCGCGGATCGCCTGCTCGATCTCCGCGCGCGTGTTCATGACGAACGGCCCGTACT